>NZ_JAHKSN010000017.1:72500-110102 GCF_018863415.1 Deinococcus aestuarii
GGCTTCGGCGCTGGCGAAGTCGGCGGCGCTCCACTGCGGCTGGACGGCGACGGCCCGGAAGGATCGCTGCCCAGGGGGCCGCTGCTCGGGGGAGGTCATGCCGTCCAGCCTAGCGGGAGCCGCGTGGGATGATGGGCGCATGTCGGAGGAGACGACGCTTCCGCCCGAGATCACCCCCCTCGGGGACGCCGCGCTCGTCGTGCGCTCGCCCCTCGCGCGTGAACTCCTCGCCGACCTCACGGCCCGGCCCCTCCCCGGCGTGTGGGAGGCGGTGCCCGCCCTCGGCGTGCTGACGGTGCTGTATGACCCGCTGGTGACCACCCCGGAGGACCTGACCGCGCAGCTCACCGGACGGCTGGCCGGGTTGACAAGGCGGGCCGGTGGAACGGGAAAAACCCTCGCCCTCCCCGTCACCTTCGACGGTCCCGACCTCGCCTGGTGTGCCGGGCGGGCGGGGCTGGACCTGCCCGGCTTCGTCCGCGCCGTGTGCGCCGCCCCGCTGGAGGTCGCCTTCCTGGGCTTCACTCCCGGCTTCGCGTTCCTGACAGGCTTACCGGAGGGGCTGAAGATGCCCCGGCTGGACACGCCCCGCGAGCGCGTTCCGGCGGGCAGCGTCGCGCTGGGCGGTCCCTGGGCGGGTGTGTACCCGCGCGAGACGCCGGGCGGGTGGCGGATCGTGGGGCGCACGGACGCCGTGCTCTTCGACGTGAACCGGGCCGAGCCGGTCGCGTGGCGCGCGGGCGACCGGGTAACGTTCGTGGACGTGACGAATGGTTGAGTCCCCCGCCCTGACCGTGGAGCGCTCCGGCCTCCTCACCACCGTGCAGGACGCGGGGCGGCGGACGCGGGCGCTCGGGGTGCCGGAGGGGGGAGCCGCCGACCCGGTGGCGCGGCGGCTGGCGAACGCCCTCGTCGGGAATCCGGCGGGCACGGCGGGGCTGGAGGTGACGCTGAGCGGACCTGCCCTGCGCTTTCACGCGGACGCCCTCGTCTCGCTGTGCGGGGCCCCATTCGAGGCGAGGTTGGACGGCGGGACCTTCCCTCTCTGGCGGGCCGTCCCCATTGATGCCGGGCAGACTCTCTCCGTTCTCGGCACGGCGTGGGGGGCGCGGGCCTTTCTCGCCGTGCGGGGAGGCCTGGGCGGGCAGGAGGTCTTCGGCAGCCGCTCCACTGACCTGCGTTCGGGATTCGGCGGGCTGGAGGGGCGGGCGCTCAGAGCGGGGGACCGCCTCTCCTGGTTCCCTCTGCCGCTCGTCACGCCGCCCCGCGCCTTCGTCGCCCCCGACCTCCGGACGCCCACCGGGCCGGACCTCACCCTGCGCGTCCTCCCTACTCCGGAAGCCACGCCCGACCTCCTCGCCGCGATGTGCGGCCCCACCTTCACCGTGAGTGGGCAGGCCGACCGCATGGGCGTGCGGCTGGGCGAGGCGGTTCCGGCCCCCCACGATCCCACCCGCGTCAGCCTCCCCAACCCGCCCGGTGCCGCGCAGCTTCCCCCGGACGGTCGCCCCACCCTGCTCCTGAGTGACGCGGGCACGCACGGCGGCTACCCCACTCCCCTCGTCGTGGCGCGGGCGGATCTGCCCTCCCTCGGCCAACTGCGGCCCGGCGACCGGGTGAGGCTGCGGGCCGTGACGCTGGAGGAGGCGAACGCGGCGCTGGGGCGGCGGGAACGGGCGTTGCGTGGAGTGGAGGGGGCGCTCGCGTGGTGGTACAAGGGGGCATGACCTCCATGCCGACCATCGACCTCAACGCCGACCTGGGAGAGGGCAGCCCGCACGAGGCCCTTGTCATGCCTTTCGTATCCAGCGCGAACATCGCCTGCGGGGGCCACGCGGGCGACGAGGGGACTATGCGAGGCAGCCTGCGCCTCGCCGCGAGGCACGGGGTCTCGGCAGGGGCCCATCCCGGCTTCCCCGACCGCGAGGGCTTCGGTCGAAGAGAAATGCACTTCCCCCCGGAGGAGGTGACCGCCTTCGTCCGCGAGCAGATCGAGGCGCTGAAGGCGGTGGCCTCCCGCGAGGGGGTCCGCCTCGCCCACGTCAAGCCCCACGGGATGCTCTACAACATGGCGGTGAAGGACGCGGAACTGGCCCGCGCGGTCGCCGTCGCTGCAAAAGACTCCGGCCTCCCCCTGTACTTCGGGCTGGCGGGCGAGCGGTCGTTGATGCTGGATCAGGCGGCGGCCTTGGGGCTGGACGCAGTGGGGGAGGGTTTCGCCGACCGGGGCTACGCCCCCGACGGTTCCCTGTGGCCGCGCGGGCAATCGGGCGCCCTGCTCCCCCACGATCAGGCCGTCGCCCAGGGCGTCCGCCTCGCACGCGAGGGCGTCGTCACGGCGGTGACGGGGGAGACGGTGCGCGTCCCGGCCCGGACCCTCTGCCTGCACGGGGACGGGGCGGAGGCGGCGGAACTCGCGCGGGACCTGCGGGCGGCGCTGGAGGGGACGGGGGTGCGGGTGGCGGCGCCGGGGACCTAACCCCTCACAGCCGCCGGGCGAGGTAGTCGGCCAGCAGGCGGTAGCTGCGGGTCCTCCCGGCGATGTCGCCCGCCCCGTGGCCCTCGTCGCCGAACTCCACGTACTCGAAATCGCGGCCCTCCTCCCGCCCGTAGCGTAGCAGGGCGTCCCGAAAGCCCCTGGCCTGGTTGACCGGGCAGCGGGGGTCGTTGACGCCGTGCATCATGAACATGTGGGCCTTGAGGTTCGCCGCGTGCGTGATCGGGCTGCGGTCGCGCCACAGCTCGGCCTGCTCCACCGGGTCCCCCATCAGCGTGCGGAAGTAGTAGCCGAGCTGCGGCATGTCGCGGCTGTTGTCCTCGTGCAGCCGGTGCAGGTCGGTGATGCCCACGATGGGCACGCTGACCTTGAACAGCTCGGGTTTTTTCACCGCCGCGAGGTAGGAGAGGTAACCGCCGTAACTCCCGCCGAAGACGCCGACGCGCTCCGGGTCCACGAAGTCGAGGGTCTTCAGGTACTCGGCTCCGGCAGCCACGTCCTCCAGGTCGCGCCCGCCCCAGTCCCGGAGGTTGGCGTCGCGCCACCCCACCCCGTACCCCGTCGAGCCGCGCACGTTGGGGCACAGCACCACGTACCCCCGGTCGGCGAGAAACTGGAGCTGCGCGCTGAAGGAACGGTAAAACTGCGCGGTGGGGCCGCCGTGCACGCAGACCAGCGCCGGGAACCGCTCGTCGGGGGTGGCCGACCGGGGCCGGTAGAGGATGGCGGGAACGTGCAGGCCGCCTTCGGTGGGGTAACGCACGTACTCGCCGGGCACGAAGTCCGCCGGGTCCACCTCGCCGTACTCGGCGGGCAGCAGCACCTCGGGGGTGTCGGTCTCCAGGTCGTACAGCAGCACCTCCGGGCGGGTGGTGGTCGTCGTGTGCTGGAAGAGCAGCCGCGTGCCGCCCAGCGCGAACTCCGTCCCGTAGGCGAGGCCGGGAGGCAGCCTTAACTCGCGGGCCTGTCCGGTCTCCGTGTCGTACAGGACGGGCGTGAGGGTGCTCTCCACGTTGCGGATCACGCTCAGCCAGCGGCCATCGGGGGAGAACTCACCGGCCTCCTCGGTGAGTCCGTCTGCGGGCGTGAGCCAGCGCACCTCCCCGCTCTCCAGGGTGAGGAGGCCCACCCGCCCATGCCCGTCCGCGTCGCTGGTGACAGCCACGCGCCGCCCGTCGGGGTGCCAGCGGCCCACCCCGTCCCGGCTGCCCTCGCGCACCCGCAGCACCCGGCGCAAGTCGCTCCCGTCCGCGTTCATCACGTAGCCGTCCAGGTTGCGCAGGTCGGCGCTCTCGTTGGTGTTGAGCGTGACCTGCGTGCCGTCGGGGCTCCAGGCGACCGCCTGGGTGGTGTTGGGCTGCCGGGTCAGGGCCGTCCAGGCGTCCTCGCCCTCCCGGGTCAGGTCGTAGACGTGCACGTTCATCTGCCCGCCCCGCGTGCTGTTCACGAGGAGGCGCCGCCCGTCCGGGTGGGCGTCCACCGCGTAGTCCATGCTCCCCGGGGCGTGGTGGAGGGGCCGGACCTCGCCGGGCGCCACCGTCACCTCGAAGAGGGCCTGCCGCTCGTCGCCGTCGTGGTCCCGGCTGAAGAGGATGCGTGTGTCGTCGTGCGACCACACGAAGCCTGCCCGGATGTCCTTGGGCGCCTCCCCGTTCGTCACCTGGCGCCGCTCGCGGGTGCGGAGGTTCAGGACGTACAGCTCGAAGCGTCCGGTCCAGTCGGCGTAAAAGGCCACCTCCTCCCCGCCGTGCGAGACACTCAGGGCCGCGACGGTGGGGAGGGCGGTCAGGGCCTCCAGCGGGATGCGTTCGGGCATACGGCAGTGTAAGAGGTCGGGTGATCGCTGACGGCTGAAAGCTGACCGCTTCCCCTCACCTCGACCAGTTCGGCGCCGCCGGGGGAGGCGTGATCGCCGCGTACGTCTCCGTCGCGTACCGGTCCGTCATCCCGGCAATGAAGTCGCACACGGCGCGGGGCAGGCCGTCCTCCTCTGCCCGGGCGCGGGCCTGGGGCGGCAGCATGGAGGGCCGGGCCAGGAATGCGGTGAAGAGTGTGGTCAGCACGCGGGTCGCCTGCTCGACCTGCATTTCCACCCGCCAGTGGCGGTACAGGTGCTCGCGCAGGAAGACGCCCGTCTCGCGCAACAGGGCGCGCATGGGGTCGCTGTAGGTGATCAGCCGCCCGCCGTCCGGGCCAGTGTGGGCGCGGGCGTCCTCGGCGCTCCCGACGCCGCTCGCGCTGATGGCAACCTCGCTCGCCCCCGTCAGGTCCGTGATCAACCAGCCCAGCAGTTCGCGGTGGAGGGTGCGGCGGTCGCGCTCGGTCAGGTCCGGGGAAGTCGTGGGCACCCGCGCCAGGAGGTCCCGCCACAGCGGCAGTTCGGCGAGTTGCCCCGGCGTAATGAGCCCGCTGCGCAGCCCGTCGTCGAGGTCGTGCGCGGTGTAGGCCAGCGCGTCGGCGGCGTCCACGAGCTGCGCCTCCAGGCTCGGCGGCCCCTGTCCGGCGCGGTCGTGCTTGTTCAACCCGTCGAGGGTGTCGAGCGTCAGGTTCAGCCCCGGGAAGTCCGGGTAACGGTCCTCCAGCCGGGTCACGATGCGCCGCGCCTGGGAGTTGTGGTCGAACTCCTCCCCGTGCTCCGCCATCAGCGCGTGCAACACCCGCTCCCCCGCGTGTCCGAAAGGGGGGTGACCGAGGTCGTGCGCGAGGGCCACCGTCTCGGCGAGCGTCTCGTTGAGCCCCAGCGTCAGGGCCACCGAGCGGGCGACCTGCTGCACCTCCAGCGTGTGCGTCAGGCGGGTGCGGTAGTGGTCGCCCCGCGCGTTGAGGAACACCTGCGTCTTCGCCTCCAGCCGCCGAAAGGCCGTCGTGTGCAGGATGCGGTCGCGGTCCTTCTGGAAGGCGGTGCGGGTCGCGCTTTCCGGCTCCGGGTACTCCCGTCCGCGGGACCGGGCGCTCAGGGTGGCGTAGGGCGCGAGCGTCCGGGCCTCGCGCTCCTCCAGGTCGGCGCGGGTGAGCATGGGGGGATTGTGGCAGATGGGGGGAGGTCGAGGGCGGATGACGAAAGATTCTTTAGCCTTCCACCTTCCGCTTTCCGCCCGCCGCATCCTCTACAGTTCCCCCATGAGCGACGCAGCCACGGGCAACGACACCCAGGTCATCTACGACGGCCACATCGTGCGGCTGGAGGTGCAGGACGGCAAGTGGGAGATCGTGCGCCACGCCGACGCGGTGGCGATCCTGGCGCTGAACGACGCGGGCGAGATGCTGTTCGTGCGGCAGCGGCGGCGGGCGGTAGACGCCTTCACCCTGGAGGCCCCCGCCGGGCTGATCGACGACGGCGAGAGCCCCGAGGAGGCCGCCCGGCGCGAGCTTCAGGAGGAGGTGGGGCTCGACGGCGACATGACCCTGCTCACCCGCTTCTACTCCAGCCCCGGCTTCTGCGACGAGGAGCTGTACGTGCTCCGGGCCCGCAACCTGCGCGAGAGCAAGCTTCCCCACGACGAGGACGAGGAGCTGGAGCCGGTGTGGATGCGGCCCCAAGAGGTGCTCGACAGCCTGCGGGACGGCACGGTCAAAGGGAGTGCCAGCACGGTCACGGCGGCTCTCTTCGCGGTGCAGCTCCTTGGGCGGCAAGGCGGGTGAAGACCTACGTCTCGCCCAATCAACGCCCCGACACGGAGACGGTGGTGGCCGTCGGCTCCTTCGACGGGGTGCACCTGGGCCACCAGGCGCTCATCGCCCAGCTCAAGGCGCGGGCGCGCGAACACCGGGTCCCCAGCGTCGTCTACACCTTCGACCCCCCCACCCGCGTGCTGACCCAGGGGGTCGAGTTCCTGTCCACCCTCCCCGAGAAACTCGACCTCCTCGCCCGCTACGGGGTGGACGAGACGGTCGCCGTGCCCTTCACCGCCGAGTTCGCGGCCCGGCCCAAGGAAGCCTTTCTGGACGACCTGCGCACCCTGCGGCCCCGCTCCATCGTGGTGGGCGAGGACTTCCACTTCGGGCGGGGGCGGGCGGGCGGGGTGGCGGACCTGCGCGGGGTGACGCGCGAGGTCGTGGCGCTGCCCATGCACCAGCTCGGCGGCGACGACATCAAGAGCACCCGCATCCGCGAACTCCTGAAAGAGGGCGACGTGGAGGGGGTCCAGCGTCTCCTCGGGCGCCACTACGACGCGCAGGGGGTGGTCGTGCAGGGCGACAGGCTCGGGCGCACCATCGGCTGGCCCACCGCCAACATCCGCGTTCCCGAGGGCAAGGCGCTCCCGCTGGGCGTCTTCGCGGTCGTGGCGATCACCGAACTCGGCCCGGGGCACCAGCGGCGGTATCACGGCATGGCGAACGTGGGCTTCCGCCCCACCGTGAACGGCACCGGGCGCCGCTTCGAGGTCCACCTCTTCGACTACGAGGGCGACCTGTACGGGGAGGAGGTGCAGGTCAAGTTCTTCACCCGGCTGCGCGGCGAGCAGCGGTTCGGCAGCCTCGACGAGCTGAAAGCCCAGATCGCGCGGGACGCCGAAGGGGCGCGGGAGGCGTTGCGGGACGTGCGGTGAGGGGTGGGGGCGGGGAAGGGGGAAACGTGTTTTACTCGTGGCCTCCCGCCGAAGCTGTGGGTCGAGGGATGACCTGACCGCCCATCTCCCCCCAAAGGACGGACGTGTATGGAAGCTCCCCCCGCGGCAACCGCGCCCTCCCGCCCCGACACCTCGCCCCACCCCTCCCCCTGGTCCCTCCTGGGTATCGGCGCCGCGCCCCTGATCATGGCTGGGCTGGGCCTCACCCATCCCGCCGACCTGACCCTGGACACGGCCCGCCACTGGCTGAGGCTGCACCTGTGGCTCATTCCGCTGTTTCCGCTGATCGGGGTGAACGTCTGGTGGCTGCTGTGGGGTCTTCCCGGGCCCGTGGCGTGGCTCGCGCGGGTGGGCGCCTTCGTGTACGCCGCCTATTCCCCGGCGGTGGACCTGCTCGCGGGGGTCGGTGCCGGGCGGCTGGTGGGCCTGGGGGTGGACCTCGACTCCCCCCTCCTCGCCGCGCTGTTCCGGCAGGGCAACGCGCTGGGTGACGTGGGGAATGTCGGATTGATCGCGGCCTGCGTGCTGGCCCTCGCCGCCCTGTGGCCGGGCGTGGGAAGGCGGGTGGTGCCCGGAGGGGCGGCGCTGCTCCTCGGGGCGTGGCTCTTCACGCGGCACCACATCTCCCCGCCGCTGGGCGTGACGGGGATGCTCCTCCTCGCCCTGGGATTCGTGGCCCTCCTGTGGGCGCGGCGACCGGGGGCGGGCCGGGTCAGGGCCGGGTGAAGTTCGTGATCCTCCACTCGCCCTCGCCGTCGGCCACGTTCGCCTGGCGGGTGGCGCTGGAGAAGCGCGTTGGGTGGCCGTCGCGCCCGTCGTACTCGACCTCGACGGCGGGGCAGGGCTGCTCCCGCTGGCCTTCGAGCGCCTGGGCGATGTTGGCGAAGCGGTCCTCCACGGTCGCGCGGGCCTGGGCGCCCGGCTCGCCCGTCTCCCCGGGGGCGAGCCTGACCGCCTGCGCCATCCCGCCACGCACCGAGACGCGCACCGTGGGAAAGCGCAGGGGCGCCGACACCTGCGCGAAGTCGTGGCTGTAGTCGCGCACGCCCGCCGCCGTCCACCTCGCCCGGGCGGCGGCCAGGTCACGTTCCAAGACCGCGAAGTCGGGCCGGACGTAGCCGGGCGCGCACGGTCCCACCTGGGCCGGACCGCCGACGGGCACGGTGGTCTCCTCCGTGGTGCGAGCTGCGCTGTTCTGCGACTGGGACGGCGCGCACGCGCTGAGACCGAGGGCGAGGAGGACGGGCGGCAGGGCCTTGAACATGGCCCCAGCCTACCCACGCGCGTGTGACGCACCGCTGACCGGGGTGAACGGCGGGCGTACCCTGGCCTCATGACCGACCTCGCCCCCGCCACCCGGTCCCTCGACCTGGGCTATTCGTTTTGCCCCAACGACACCTTTATCTTCTACGCCCTGCACGCCGGGCGGGTCGCCTCGCCCCTCCCCGTGCGCGAGCGGCTGGAGGACGTGCAGACCCTCAACGACTGGGCGGTCGCGGGCCGTCTCCCGGTCACCAAGATCAGCTACCGCGCCTATTTCGAGGTGATGGACCGTTACGTCGCGCTGCGGGCGGGCGGGGCGCTGGGAAGGGGCGTGGGGCCGCTCGTCGTCGCGCGGGAGGAGGTCGGGGACTTGAACGGGCGGCTGGTGGCCTCTCCCGGGGCCCTCACCACCGCCGAACTCCTGCTGCGCCTCGCCTACCCGGAGGTCCGCCTCACCCGGATGCGCTACGACGAGGTGATGCCCGCCGTGGCGCGCGGCGAGGTGGACGCCGGGCTGATCATCCACGAGTCGCGCTTCACGTACCCGGAGCACGGCCTCGTCAAGCTCCTCGACCTCGGCGCGTGGTGGGAGGGGGAGACGGGGCTGCCCCTGCCCCTCGGCGCGATTCTGGTGCGGCGCGACCTGCCGCTCGATACGCGGCGCGGTCTGAACCGGGCGGTGCGGGGGAGCCTGGAGTACGCCCGCGCCCACCCGGAGGAGCCGATGGAATACATCCGCCGTCACGCCCTGGAGATGAGCGACGACGTGATGCGGGCGCACATCGACCTCTACGTCAACGACTTCTCGCTGGACGTGGGCGAGGAGGGCGAGCGGGCCGTGCGCGAGCTGTACCGCCGGGCGGTGGAGGTGGGGGCGGTGAGGCCGTCCGCGCTGCCCCTCTTCGTGGAGGGGTGAGGGTGCCCTCTTAAAGAAAACCTTTCCCCACCGCCCTAAGCGACCGCGCGGCCCCGCCCTCCGGTTCGCTAAACTGCCTGCCGAACCCGATGTTTGCGGGGTGGGGGAGGAGCATGACTCAAGGCAGCAGGGACGGGGAGGCGCCGTCCGCCTACGAGCGGGCGGGCGTGAGCATCGACGCGGGCGGGCAGGCGGTCACCCTGATGCGGGAGGCGGTGGCCCGCACCCACGGTCCCGCCGTGCTGGGCGGCCTGGGGGGCTTCGGCGGCCTCTTCCGCCCGACCTTCACGGGGATGGCCGAGCCCGTCCTCGTCGCCTCCACCGACGGGGTGGGCACGAAGACGAAGGTCGCCGCCCGCACCGGACGCTACGCGGGCCTGGGCGCCGACATCGTGAACCACTGCGTCAACGACATCCTCGTGCAGGGGGCGCGGCCCCTCTTCTTCCTCGATTATGTGGCGATGGGCAAACTTCGCCCCGAGGTCGCCGCCGAGATCGTGACGGGCGCGGCGGCGGCGTGCGAGGCGCTGGGCGTCGCCCTGCTGGGAGGCGAGACCGCCGAGATGCCCGGCGTGTACGTGGAGGGCGAACTCGACCTCGTGGGCACGGTCGTCGGCGTGGTGGACCGCGCCGCGTTGATCGACGGGTCACGCCTGCGACCCGGTGACGCCGTGATCGCCCTGCCGAGCACCGGCCTCCACACCAACGGCTACAGCCTCGCCCGGATGGCGCTGGACGGGCTGGACTGGAGTGAACCCCGGGTGGACCTGGGCGGCGGGCGGCTCGAAGACCTCCTCACCGCGCCCCACCGCGCCTACCTGGGGGCCTTCGAGGCGCTGCGGGGGGAGGACGTGACGGTGCACGGCATGGCCCACATCACCGGGGGCGGGCTGGTGGACAACCCGCCGCGCGTCTTCCCCGAAGGGGTTGGGATGCAGGTGCATACCTCGTCGTGGAGCGTGCCGCCCCTCTTCGAGCTGATCGTGCGGGAGGCCAACGTCCCCCGTGAGGAGGCCTTCCGGGCGCTGAACATGGGTGTCGGGTTCCTGTTCATGGTGCCCGCCGCTGAACTGACCTCGGCCCTGACCGCCTTGCGTGCGGCGGGGGAGACGCCCTGGGTGATCGGCGGGATGGTCGAGGGCGAGGGGGTCACCTTCGCGGGCGACACCCCGGGCGAGGCCGTGAGCGGGGTCAGCCCTTGACGAGGCGCCGCGCCCCTTTTGGCTTCGTGCCGCCCGACCGGGCGACCGCCACCGAGTTCTGGGTGGTCCGGCACGGCGAGAGCACCTGGAACGCCGACGGGCGCTACCAGGGGCAGACGGACGTGCCCCTCAGCCACATCGGGGTGCTTCAGGCGGCCAGCCTCGCCGAGCGGCTGACCGGGCAGAGGTTCGCCGCCGTCTACACCAGTGACCTCGCCCGCGCCTCCCAGACTGCCGAGATGGTCGCCGAGCGGCTGGCCGGGACACCGACCGTCCAGCCCGAGCCCGGCCTGCGCGAGATCGACGTGGGCGAGCTGAGCGGCCTCGTCGTGCCGGACATCGAGGCGCGGCACCCCGGCTATCTCTCCGCCCTGCGCGCCGACCCCTGGCGCACCCGCCGTCCCGGTGGGGAGAGCATGGAGGACCTCTTCACCCGCTGCGGCGCCACCTTCGAGACCCTGCGGCTGCGGCACCCGGGGGGGCGGGTCCTCGTCTTCACCCACGGCGGGGTGGTGCGGGTCGCCGTCGGCCTCGCGCTCGGGGGCGTGCCTGCCCACGCCTGGGCCCGGCTGAGCGTCACGAACACCTCGATCACCCGCGTGTTGCTCGGCGAGAGCAGCGGCACCCTCCTCGGCTTCAACGACGACGCCCACCTGGAGAACCTACTGGAGGCCACCGAGGCGGACGACGTGCTGGGGCAGGCGCCTTGAAGAACGGACGGGGATAAATCAAGGTGTCTATGAAGGTGCTGGTACGGAAGATTTTAATAACAGTTCTGGCCTCTCTGTTGTTGGCCTCATGTTCAACGCGGATATCAGTCGAGAACCTTTCCGGAGAGTATATACGGAGAACTTCTGATAGAAGTTACACTCAGAAAATAAATCTGCCCAAAGACCTTAAGTATGTTGCAAATATACTTCATAGTCAGGATATAATTTCAAGCACTACTGGAGAATATAGAATATTTGAAGGCACTGAAAATGATATAAGGTCAGTAGCATTAAGCGTTTCCATCCCTAACGAAGAGGTTGGGAGGAAGTTAAATTACAATGTTACGGGCGAAATCGAAGAGGTATTTCTGGTCATGCGTATTGATGGTAGAGTAGTTCTATCTCTCGACGCGTTTGGTGACCGCTATCTGGGACGTAATAGTTAAAAAATTGCCTGGCTCAGTGAAATGTGTAGTTGAGTCCGGCGACCTTTGAAATATTTGGCCGTGGTCTTGCCGTTCGCTCCGGTGATCAGGAGCAACGTACTCGCAGGGTAACCGGGGAAAGCGTGCCGCACATCGGCGAAGGGGCCTACACTGCCCGTAGCTGGGCTTGTGACGGTGTGAGGGAGGCCGCCGGAGACGGTAGGTTGGAGGGATGAAACAGGTCACCTACAGGTGCGCGCGTCCGCCGGAAGGTGGGACCACTTGACCGCCCCCGGTCCGCCCCCCACCCTCCTCGACCGCTTCCGTGACGGCGACCCCCGCGCCCTCGCCCGCGCGATCACCCTCGCCGAGAGCGGGCTGGAGGGCGCACGTCCCCTGCTGCGCGCCGCCCGCGAACGGGCCGGGCGGGCGGTCGTCCTCGGCGTGACGGGCAGCCCCGGCAGCGGCAAGAGCACCCTCACCGACGGCTTGATCGCGCACCTGCGGGGCCAGGGGCAGCGGGTGGCCGTCCTCGCCGTGGACCCCAGCAGCCCCTACTCGGGCGGGGCGATCCTGGGCGACCGCATCCGGATGCTGCGGCACCACGCGGACGAGGGCGTCTTCGTGCGCTCGCTCGCCAGCCGGGGGGCGCTGGGCGGCCTCTCGCCCCGCACCCTGCCCGTCCTCGCGCTGCTGGAGGGGGCGGGCTTCGACTGGGTGATCCTGGAGACGGTGGGAGTGGGCCAGTCGGAGGTGGACGTGGCCGCCGTGTGCGACCACACGCTGCTCGTGCTCACGCCCGCCGGGGGGGACGGGGTGCAGGCCTTCAAGGCGGGCATCATGGAGATCGCCGACGTGCTGGCCGTGAACAAGGCCGACCTCCCCGGCGCCGACCGCACCGTCCGCGAGCTGCGGGCCGCGCAGGGCCTCGGGGCGCACGACGCGGGGACGTGGTTCGCGCCCGTCCTCAAGACCGTCGCCTCACGGGGAGAAGGCATAGCCGAGGTCGTGGCGGCGGTCCTCGCCCACCGCGCCCATCTGGGGGAGGCGGGCCTCGAAGAACGCCGTGAGCGCCGCGCCGAGTTCGAGGTGAGGACGCTGGTGCAGGACCGGGTGCTGAGGCGGGCGCGCGAGCTGAGCGGGAATCTCTACGCGCGGGTGGCCCGGGGCGACCTCGACGCGGACGTCGCCGCCGACGAGTTGCTGTCGGGGGGGTAGGCTGACCGCATGGGCGAACAAGTCACGCTGGACGCCGAGTTTCTGCGCCGGGCGCTGGGGGAGTCCGGCGATCTGGTCCATCTGGAGATCACGCCGGGCTCGCTGCCGCTCGACTTCCCCGTGACGCTGCCGGACATCGCGGGCTTCAGGGTGCTGGGTGGCGTGCGCTCGGTCACGCGTCCGACCTTCTCGTCCGGGGGGAGGGCCGCCGAACAGACCCTGTGGCGCCTCTTCCTCGACGTGCCCGGCCCGCAGCCCGACGTGATGGCCGCCCTCACGGCCCGTCTGGCGGGCAAGGGGTGGCGGGTGGCGCAGATGTGGCGTCAGGCGTTCGTGGAGGCGTCGGCGGACCGCTGGATGTGCGTCCATCCGGAGCAGGCGCGGACGGTCACGCTCCAGACGCGGGGCGAGGGGGCGGTGACCCAGGTCGCGCTGACCGTGCAGGACGCCGAGCCGGAACAGGTGCGGCACCTGCTGGGCCAGGACCCCCAACCGAACTTCCACCGGATGCACGACCTCCCCCTTCCCACCCTCGTCGTGCCCCTGGGGTGGCGGGTGCAGATGCAGGGCGGGGGCGGCGGCGAAACCGAACGCAGCGAGCGGGCGGTCCTCGTGCCCCCGGAGGGCGCGGACGAACCGCCTGGGCTCCTCGCCCATTTCTCCCCTCAACTGGAGCGGCAGGGGTGGCGGGTACGGCACGTGGAGAAGGAGGACGGCGCCGGGTATCTGACCGCCCGCACAGGCCGCGGCATCGATGTCCTGACCCTGAGCCCGGACGCTGGGGTATGGCAGGCCGTCTTGCTTCACGTCGCGCTGGGACCGGGCGGACAGGGCAGCGCCGCCAGCTTCTACACCCTAAGCTCGTAGGGATGAAGGCCCGCACCCTCGCCCCCCTCCTCCTCGTCTTCCTGGCCGCGCAGCGCCTTCTCGAATTGCGCCTGGCCCGCGCGAACGAACGCTGGGCGCGGGAGCACGGCGCCGTCGAGTACGGGCGCGAACACTACCCCCTCTTCTTCGCCCTCCATGCGGGCTGGATGCTCTCCACCCTGCTCGAAGGCCGCCGCTCGGGGGGACGGGTGAACTGGCCCGCCTTCTTCCTCCTCGTGCTCGCCCAGCCCTTGCGGTACTGGGTGATTCGCAGCCTGGGAAGGTACTGGAATACCCGCATCCTGATCGTACCGGGGGGGGAACGGGTGCGGGGCGGCCCTTTTCGCCTGGTGCCTCACCCCAATTACGCCGTCGTTGCTTTGGAACTGGCCTCGGCGCCCCTGGCGGTCGGGGCGTGGCGCACGGCGCTGGCCTTTACCCTGCTCAACGCCGCGCTCCTGCTCCTGATCCGCATTCCCACCGAGGAGCGGGCGCTACGGGCGTATGCGCAGGGGCGCGGGGAGGGGAGCGGCGCGGGCCCTGGATGAGGGGTCGCCCTGACCTGGAAAGCTGTGCAGCGAAGTATCCCCACGCCGGAGGCGAGACCCGTCGCTCCGCTCAGGGGGACATCGTTCGTGTGGGGCCCTCTAGCGGTGCCGCTCCTTCCAACGCCTCGGCGCGCGGCGCTCGAAGACGAGTCCGCGCGGGGTGTCGGCGAGTTGTAGGGCGGTGTACACCCGCACCCCCTGAAGTTCGAGGCGCCCCCGGGCCCCGGCGCTCGTGCGCTCGACCGCCGCCGCGACGGCCACGACCCGCAGGCCGTGGCTCGTGGCGAGGGCCACCGCCTCCAGCTCGGGGCCGCCGCCCTGAAGGTGTTCGGTGACGAGCACGACCTCGCCGCTGGGGGGAATCAGGGGGAGCCAAGTGTCCACCTCGCCGGGAAGGGCCGCGTCGAGGAGCGTGACGCCGCGTGCCCGCGCGAGGCTGGCCGCGAGGTGAGCCCCGCCCGGCAGGGTGAGCACGGCGTCGAGCTCCGGCAGGGCCGCCGCGAAAACCTGCGCGAGGTCCGCCCACTCCCCCGGCGACATCTGCGCGAGCCGGGCGAGAAACCGCTCCTCGGACGGCAGGGTGGAGGCGATCATCTCGCGGAACGTGGCGACCATGAGGGGCAGCTTAACGTCTGGGCCCACACACGGCCGTCACCCGCCGGGTGGGGCAAACTTCACACTCCGGGGGGCGAGCGGCCGCCCCCGGCCCGGCCCGCTGGACGCCCCGGGCGGCGGGGGGCGTAGGGTAGAGACCTATGCGCGCCACCGCCGCTCCCGCCGCCGTCCGCCACGCCACCGCCGTCGCCGTGGCCGTCACGGCGGGGCACTTCATCAACGACGCCTACGGGGCGATGCTCACCCCCCTGACCCCCGCCCTCCAGGACCGCTTCGGCGTGTCCATCGCCGCCGTGACCCTGCTCTCCAGTGTGTACAGTCTCACGAGCAGCGTGCTTCAGCCCCTCCTCGGCATCGTCGGGGAGCGGTTCGACCGCCGCTACGCCGCCGCCCTCGGCCCCCTGATGACGGGTCTGGGCCTGACGATGATGGGCTTCGTGCCGTGGTTCGGGGCTCTGGTGCTCCTCGTCGCCGTCGCGGGCTTCGGGAGCGGCTTCTTCCACCCGGCGGGGGCCGCGTACGTCGCCCTGAACAGCCCGGCGGAGAAGCGGGGGCTGTGGGCGAGTCTGTTCAGCGCGGGGGGCACGGCGGGCATGGCGCTCGGCCCGGTCTTCGCGGGGGTGGGCTTGGAGCATCTGCCCTGGTTTTCCCTCATCGGCGCGGGGATCGCGGCCCTCACCTTCGCGGTCACGCCGTCCGGGCGGGCGAGCGGGCGGCGGGTGGGCCTCGCCGAGTACGCGCGCATCTTCCGAGGGCCGCTCGTCTCCCTCTGGGCGATGGCGGTGCTGCGCTCGCTCGCCAGCATGGGGTACAACGCCATGCTTCCTTTCATCCTGATCGCTCGGGGTTTCGGGGCGCGCGAGGTCGGGGTCACGCTCGCCGTGTACGCCGTCGCCAGTGCCCTGGGCGGGATTGTCGGCGGGCGGGCGAGCGACCGGTACGGGCGGGTGCCGGTGTTGCGGGCGGCCATCCTCACGACCATTCCCTTCTTCGCGCTGCTGATCTTGTCGAGTCCGGCGAACTGGTGGTTTTACCCGCTCACCTTCCTCGTCGGGGCCGCCGTCAATGCGAGTGTGCCGGTGGGCGTGGTTGCCGCGCAGGAGTATGCGCCGGGGCATGTGGCCGTGGCGAGCAGCATCATGATGGGGTTTTCGTGGGGGTTTGCGGGGCTGCTGATCTTTCTCGTCGGGGCGCTGGCGGACGTGACGAGTCCGACGACGGCGGCGCTGGTGAGTCTGACGCTGCTCTTGCCGAGTGCGGTGATCGCGTACCGGTTGCCGGAGCCTGGGCGGGAGCGGTTCGAGTAGGGAGGGGGGCAGGGCAACTTGCCACGGTTTGCCCCCACCCCCCAACCCCCTCCCCCCCGGGGGGGCAGGGGGAGCGGCGCTGCGCTGGGCAAGGGCACACGGACGGCGCGGGTGGACGGGTTCTTCTGAACGCAAGGTCTGATCTTGTCGCGTCCCAGTCGCTACCCCACCGTCTCGCTGCGCGAGCCGACGTGGCCGTGGGCCTGGGGCATTCTAGTCACGGGCACTCATGGGGCGCCCAGATCGGCGTTTTGAACAGCGCAAAGGCCCCCGCTCTCTTTCTCCCTCTCCCCTTGTGGGAGAGGGCCGGGGTGAGGGGGCGTGTGACCAACCCCACCGCCAAGCAGATGCCCTCGCCTTCTCCTCCTCATCCCCTGTGGGGGACTGGTACAGCTCGCACCGCGACTCGTAGAGCTGCTGAGCAGAGGGAGTGAACGCCCCAAGCATCCGGCGGCCCAACCTCTCGACAGCCCTCTGGTTGTTCTCTGCCGAAGAAAGCGAGCAGGCAGGGTACCCCTCCGTCACCCCCGCCCTGCCCGCTGCCTCCGCACGAATTCCAGAAAGTCCTCCTGCCCCAGCGTGTTCACCACCCGCTCCGGGGTCAGGCCCGCCTTGCGCGCGACGAGGACGCCGAAGCGGGTGTCGGTCAGGCCGCCGGGGACGTGCGCGTCGGTGTTGATGGCGAAGGTGAGGCGGTCCCGCCAGCGCAGGGCCTCGCGCCAGTCGAGGTCGAGGCGGTAGGCGTTGGCGTTGATCTCCACGACGGTGCCGTTTCGCTCGCAGGCGGCGAGCACGGCGCCCAGGTCGAGGGCGTAGCCGGGGCGGCGCAGGAGCAGGCGCCCGGTGGGGTGGCCCAGGATGGTGACGAGGGGATGCGAGGCGGCTTTGATCAAGCGCTCGGTCTGCCGCTCGCGGTCGAGGGTGAAGAGGCTGTGGACGCTGGCGACCACGTAGTCGAGTTCGGCCAGCTCCTCGTCGGGGTAGTCGAGCGAGCCGCCCTCCAGGATGTCCACCTCGGAGCCCGCGATGACGGGGAGCCCTGCCCGCCGCAACTCGCGGACCTCGCGGATGTGGGCGCGCAGCCGCTCGATGCTCATGCCGTTCGCGTAGTGCGCGGCGCGCGAGTGGTCCCCGGTGCCCAGGAAGGCGTGGCCCAGCCGCACCGTCTCCTCCGCCATCTCGCGCACGGTGGCCGCCCCGTCCGACCAGACCGAGTGGGTGTGCAGCATCCCCCGCAGGTCGGCCTCGGTGACGAGTTCGTCGGGGTGGGGAAGGCTCTCCCAGATTCCGTCGTGCTCGGGCTCGCGGTACTCGGCGGGGCGCAGGGGGAGGCCCAGCTCGCGCGCCACGTCCTGCTCGGTGGGGGTGGGAATGACCTCGCCGCCGCGTCTCAGGCCCCGCCCGCTGAGGTCGAAGCCCCTCGCCCGCGCCTCCGCCCGCAGGCCCTCGCGGTATGCGGTGCCGCCGCCCATCATCAGGTCCAGCGCTCCCCGCACCTCCGCCGGGCCGTAGGCGATCTCCACGGGCACCCCGTCCACCCGGCCCGCGAGGAGCGGCTTGGGGTCCACCGGGGCGAGGCCTTCCACCACCCCGGCGAGGCGGGCGGCCACTTCTTCGGCCGTGCCCGTCACCGTCACCCGCGCCGCGCGCACCGTATCGAGCCCGCGCCGCGCGTCCCCCGCCACCCGCGCGTTCAGATCGGCCAACCTTCCCGCGAGCCCCAGCGACACGTCGAGCCCGGTGCTGAGGTGCTGACGTTCCTGGGCCGCGAGGGCAAACTCCACCGCCTCCAGAATGGTCCCCGCACTCTTGGCGCCGAAGCCCTTGAGGGCCGCCACCCGCCCGTCGCGCGCCGCCTCGCGCAGGGTTTCGAGGGAATCCACCCCCGCGTCCCACAGCAGCCGAATTTTCTTGGGTCCCAGGCCGCGCACCCGGAAAAGGCCCAGCACGCCGGGCGGCACCTGGCTGGCGGCGTCCTCCAGCGGCGGGAAGAGGTCCGTCTCGGCGTAGGTGACGAGTTCGGCGGCGATGCTCCGGCCCACCTTGGGCACGCCCGCGAAGCCCGACGCGACGAGTTCTGCGGGGTCGGTGTCGAGCGCTTCCAGGCTGCGCGCGGCACTGCGGTAGGCGTTCGCGCGGAAGACCTCCTGCCCGAGCAGGTCGAGGAGGTCGGCGGTGGTCTTGAGGACATTCGTGAAGGCCTTGCGGGTGAGGTCAGCCATGCCGCACCCGGCCCTGGTAGGTCACGATGCGCCCGCCCACGTCGTGGAGCTGCTTGATCGCCTCGGTGAAGTGGAAACCGACCTCCCCCGGCCGGTGCGCGTCGCTGCCGAGGACGAAGCCGATGCCGCGCTCGGCGGCGGCGCGGGTGAGGTCGGGGGCGGGGTAGGCCTCGCCGACGGGTTTGCGCCAGCCCGCCGTGTTGAAGTCGAGCGAGAGGCCGCGCTCGGCGATCACGTCGAGGGCGTGCAGCGCCGCGTAGCCGTCGGGGTCGCGGTGCCCGAACTTCTTGGGGAGGTCGAGGTGCCCCACCGCGTCGAACAGCCCCGTCCGCGCCGCGCCCTCCACCAGCGCGTAGTAATGGCGGTAAAGGCTGCCCAGGTCCCGCGCCCCGTACTCGTCCGCGTACTCCGGGTTGTCGAAGCCCCAGGCGCCGATGTAGTGGACCGAACCGATCACGTAGTCCCAGTCGTGGGTCTCCAGCAGCTCGGCCACGTACCGCTCGGTGCCGGGGTGGAAGTCGGCCTCCAGCCCCAGCCGGACCTCCAGCCGCCCCTGGAACTCCGCCCGCGCCTCCAAGACGCCCTGCACGTACTCCCCGAGCTGGTTCCGGCGCATCCGCCACCCCGCGTCGTACCACGCGGGCATGGGGATGTGGTCGGTGAAGCAGACGCCCGCCAGCCCCGCGTCGAGGGCCGCCTGGGCGTACTCGCGCGGTGTGCCCGTCGCGTGCCCGCACAGCGGCGTGTGCATGTGAGAGTCGAAGAGGGGCGAGGTCATGGGGAACAGGGTACGGGATGCGGGGAAGCGGGGCGGAAGTGCGGCCTTCGTCGTCCCTTGCGCTCAGCCCACGCCCTCATCCGGCCACCCGGCGGGAAAGTGGGTGGCCGGAAAGACCGCCCGCGCCGCCGCCAGGAACTCCGGCCACCGCTCGGCCCGGTAACGCCGTGACAGGTGCAGCAAGCAGAGTTGTCCCACCCCCGCCGCTCTCGCCAGGGCCGCCACCTGCGCGGCGGTCGTGTGGTCGTTGCGCCGGGCGAGGTCCGCGTCCTCCGGGAGGTACTGCGCCTCGGCGTAGAGGGTGCCCACCCCCGCCAGGAGGGGTGCGAGCCGGGCCTGCTCCTCCTCGTCCAGCCGGAAGTCGGTCAGGTAGGCGAGGCTCTCCCCCGGTTGTCGGCGCAGCAGCCGCGTCCGCAATTCGTCCGCGTCGTGGGGCGTGCCGGGAACGTCGAGCGTCTCCGTCGCCCCCGCCTTGAGCGCGGCGAGCCACGGGCCCCCCTTCAGCCCGAGGGCTTGCAGCGCCGCCGGGTCCACGCTCACCCGTTCCGGTTCCCTCACCACGTAGCCGAGGCACACGCCCTGGTGTCGCAGGGGCACGGCCTCCACGCTGACCTCGGGGGTGGTGAAGAGGGGACCGTCCACCGGGCGTGTCCCCTCCTCGTGCGCCACCTCGAACGCCTCGTGCAGCTCGAAGCGCAAGGACCGGATGGCCTGCCCGTCCACGTCGTGCACGTGCCACGTCCCGCTCAGTTCGGGCGCGTGGTTCCACCAGTACCCCCGGAAGCGGTGCGACAGGATGCGCGCCGTGCCGGGCGGGCCCCAGACGTGGTTCACGCGGCCCGGCAGGTCGAAGGTCGCGCGGAAGAGGTCGTCGAAGCCTGCGACGTGATCCATATGCAGGTGCGAGAAGAGGACGTGATCGACCGCCCGCACCTCCGCGAAGGGGAGCGTGTCCAGGGTTCCGGCCCCGCAGTCGAGCAGCAGCCGCGTCTGCCCCTGTCCGGTATCCGCCACCACCCACAGGGCGTTGTCCTGCGCCGGGAGACCGAGGACCTGGACCTTGAGCATGGGCGCAGGGTAGCGGACATCCGAGTTCACCACCCGGCCTGCATCTTTTCTCAAGTCCACGTATACTCATTCTCTATGACGAAGGCCGTCTCCCCAGAAGAACGCGCCCAGCCCGCGAGCGGTGGGCAAGCCGGGATGGCTGCGGCGAATAATCCTGCGCTCCTCACCCCGGGGACGCTGCCCCCGCCCGTCCTCGCCGGGCGCGACTTCCTGAGCAACCTCGACATGACGGCCGCCGAGTTGCGCGCCGTGCTGGACACCGCCCACTCGATGCGGCGGGGAGAGTGGCGCGGCGTCAAGCCCCTGAGCGGCCTGAGCCTCGCCCTGGTGTTCGAGAAGGCGTCCCTGCGCACCCGCACGACCTTCGACGTGGGGATGTACCAGCTCGGCGGGCACGCGATCACCCTGTCGAACACCGAGATCGGCCTGGGCACCCGCGAGCGCGTTCCCGACGTGGCGCGCAACCTGGAACGCTGGGTGGACGGGGTGATGGGCCGGGTGTACCTCCAGCAGACCCTCCATGAACTCGCCGACCACGCGAGCGTCCCCGTCATCAACGGGCTCTCGGACATGCTCCACCCCGCGCAGCTCCTCGCCGACTACCAGACCATCGAGGGGGAGTTCGGGCCCGACCTGAAGGGCAGGCGGGTCGTCTACATCGGCGACGGCAACAACCTCGCCAACAGCCACATCCACATGGGCATCCTGACGGGGACCGACGTGACGGTCGTGACCCCGGTCGGCTACGAGCCGAACGCGGGCGTGCTGATGGACGCCGTGAAGGCGGGCGTGCAGGTCACCCTCACCCATGACCTCGCGGCGGTCGAGGGGGCGGACGTGCTCTACACCGACGTGTGGATCAGCATGGGCCAGGAGGCGGAGGCCGACATCCGCCGCCGGGCGTTTCGGGGCTATCAGGTCACGCCGGGGATGCTGGAGACCATCGCCCCGCACGGCATCTTCCTCCACTGCCTGCCCGCCCACTACGGCGAGGAGACGGTGCCCGAGGCGACCGAGCACCCCAAGAGCCGGGTGTTCGATCAGGCCGAGAACCGCCTGCACGCGCAAAAGGCGCTGCTGTACCACCTGATGGGGGAGATGCGGCCGAGGTGGTGAGAGAATCGGTGATGTGAGCGAAGCTGTGGAGTGGCTTGATCTCGTGGACGAGCACGACGAGGTGATCGGGGCGGTCACCCGCGACGAGGCGTGGGCACGGCGCCTCCCCGTGCGCGGGGTGAACGTGTTTCTGGTCAACCCGCGCGGCGAGCTGTGGATTCCGCGCCGCACCCCCCACAAGCGGATGTTTCCTGGCTGCCTCGACATGAGTGTGGGGGGGCACGTGGAGCGTGGCGAGAGCTATGGGGCCGCTTTCCGGCGTGAAACACGTGAAGAGCTGAATCTGGACGTGGACACGCTGCCCTGGCGTGAGCTCGGCGCCTTCTCGCCCCACGGCACGGGGCTGAACATCTTCATGCGGGTGTACGAGATTCACACGGCCACCGACCCACCCTACAACCCCGAAGACTTCAGCGGCGCCGAGTGGCTCACGCCTGCCGCCCTCCTGGCCCGCATCGCGGCGGGTGACCCGGCCAAGAGCGACCTCGCCCCCCTCGTGCGTCTGTGCTACGGAGGCAAAGTGCCATGAGTGCCATGACCCCCCCCCGCATCTTCATCGACGGCGAGGCCGGAACCACCGGCCTGCAAATCCGCCAGCGCCTCGCCGGGCGCCGCGACGTGGAACTCCTGAGCATCGACCCCGCCCGGCGCAAGGACCCGGGGGCGCGGGCAGAGCTTCTGAATGCCGCCGACCTCTCTATCCTCTGCCTGCACGACGACGCGGCGCGCGAGGCCGTCGCGCTGACGACCAACCCTGAAGCCCGGCTCCTCGACGCCAGCACGGCTCACCGGGTGGCCGACGGGTGGGTCTTCGGCTTTCCCGAGCTGGGTGTGGGGCAACCGGAGCGCATCCGCACCGCCCGCCGCGTGAGCAATCCCGGCTGCTACAGCACGGCGGCCATCGCCCTCCTCGCGCCCCTGACGGCGGTGGGGCTGCTTTCGGCGGACCACCCGGTCGCCATCCAGGGCTTCAGCGGCTACTCGGGCGGGGGCCGGGCGCTGGTGGACGCCCACGAGCAGGACCAGCCCCACCCCATGCGCGGCGCGTACCTCAGCTACGGCCTGAACCTCGACCACAAGCACCTGCCCGAGATCATGCGCTACGGCGGCCTGACCCGCACGCCCGTCTTCACGCCGAACGTGGGGGCGTGGGCGCAGGGGATGACCGTCACGGTCCCGCTGCACCTGGAGCCTCTGGGAGTCTCCGCCTCCCGGTTGCACGAGGCTTTGAGCGACCACTACGCGGGCGGGCGGTACGTGCGGGTGGTTCCCCTGTCCGAGAACCCGTCCATCCTCGACCCGCAGGCCCTCAACGGCACGAACGACATGGAACTCTTCGTCTACCCCAGCACGGACGGGGCGCGGGCCGTCCTGGCCGCCCGCCTCGACAACCTGGGCAAGGGAGCGAGCGGCGCGGCGGTGCAGAACCTCGGCGTGATGCTGGGCTTGGGCGAGCCTGCTCCCCAGGTCCCGGCGTGAGGCTGTGCGGGTGAGGAGGATCAGCAAGGACACCCGCCTCTGCATGTCGCTGGCGGGTCGCCCCGGCCACTTCGGCACCCGCTTTCACAACGCCCTGTACGAGGAGCTGGGCCTCGACTACCTCTACAAGGCGTTCACGACGAATGACCTGCGCGGGGCCATCGGCGGCATCCGTGCGCTGGGCATCCGGGGGTGCGCGGTCTCCATGCCCTTCAAGGAGGCGTGCATCGAGTTCCTGGACGAACTCGACCCCTCCGCCGCCGTCATCGGCTCGGTGAACACCATCGTGAACGAGGACGGGTACCTGCGGGCCTACAACACCGACTACATCGCGGTATCGAAACTGCTCTCGGGTGTGCCCACCGACTCCACCTTCATCCTGCGGGGCAGCGGCGGCATGGCGAAGGCGGTGGCGTCCGCGTTGCGGGACGCGGGTTTCGGAAACGGCACCATCCTCGCCCGGAACGAGGGGGCGGGACGCGCACTGGCGGAGGCGTGCGGCTACACCTGGCGCCCCGACCTCGATCCCACCGGGGCCGACCTGCTCGTCAACGTCACCCCGGTCGGCATGGCGGGCGGCCCGGAGGCGGACGACCTCGCCTTCCCGCCCGAACTCATCGACCGGGCCCAGACCGTCTTCGACGTGGTGGCCCTTCCACCCGAGACGCCCCTGATCCGCTACGCCCGGACGCTCGGGAAGAGGGTCATCACCGGGGCCGAGGTCGCCGTCTTGCAGGCGGTCGAACAGTTCGTGCTCTACACCGGCGTGCGCCCAAGCGACGAGCAGGTGGAGCGGGCGGCGGCGCTGGCGCGGGGGTGAAGTGCGCTCATTCGCCTTCTCCACTCGCGGGACTTGCAAAGCTGCGGAGCAGAGAGGGTTGGGGTGAGGGGGAGGCGAGCGGCCCCAACGCCAAGAGGATGCCTCCCCCTTTCTAACCCTCCACCCCCTGCGAAGTGACCCGAATCTCCCCGTACACCCCCTCCTGCTCGGCGCTGAAGGACCCCTCCTTGATTCCCTCCAGCAGCGCGGCGAAGTAGGTCGCGCGCTCTCCCCAGTCCTGGGCCGGAACCCCCCGGAAGGTGAAGGTCCGCAGCCGCACCCCGAAGGCACGCAACGCCCCCAGCGCGTCCGCCAGCGTCAGCCGTTCTCGCGCGAGGAGCGGCACCTCGACCTGCCGCACGGCGTTCTGGGCGGCCTTCACCAGCTTGGCGAGGCTGCCCTGCGGGTTGCGCTTGCGCTCGCGCCGGGGCAGATCGAGCGGCACGGCGCGGGCCGGGATCAGGCCCTCGCGCTCCCTTCTGCGGGCGGCGAGAAAGCCCACCAGCGCGTCCAGTTCCGCCAGCGCCTCCACCCCCTCGATCATGTGGTCGAGAGGGTCGTCCGACAGCTCGGGACCAATCTCCTCCGGCTCGGGGTGCGGCAGCAGGAGGCGGGCCTTGAGCGCGATCACGTTCGCCAGCGCGGGCAGCACTTCGGGGTGTGTCTCCGCAAAGGCTGTGCCGCCCGGCCCGGTCAGCGCCGCCACCCACGCCAGCACGTCCCGCGTGAGGGTCAGCAGCGGCACCCCCCCCGGCCCTACCCGCCCCGCCCGCAACGCCCCCGCGAGGTCGGAGAGCGACCCCTCGAAGCCGGGCAGACGAACGACGAGGGCCGATGGCACGGAGGGCGAAGGCGCGGCCAGAACGGTCAAACGCCCTTCCCACCAGCCACGGGCCACACGCCACAAGCCCTCACAACTTCAGGAACCCCGCCTTCTCCCGCGCCTCCTCCATGACCGGCACGGCGATCTCGCGGGCCTCGCGCGCTCCCGTCGCCAGCGCGTCGCGCACCCGGTCGGGGTCGGCCTTCAGCTCGGCGGCCCGCTCCTGAACGGGCGTCAGCTCGCGCCGCACCCCCTCCATCAGCATCTTCTTGCAGTCCACGCAGCCGATCCCGGCGGTGCGGCAGCCCACGTACACCGTCTCGATGGTGGGCAGATCCGAAAAGAGCTTGTGGTAGTCGCCGATCAGGCACTTGTCGGGGTCGCCGGGGTCGGAGCGGCGCACGCGGGCGGGGTCGGTGGGCGCGACCCGGAGTTTTTGCCAGATCGAGTCGAAGGGCTCCAGGATGCCCAGGGTGCTCGTCTCCCCCTTGCTCTTGCTCATCTTGCCCTGGCCGTCCACGCCGGGAATCCGCAGGGCGTCCCGGGCATACACCGCCCTGGGCTCGGGGAAGGTCTCGCCGAAGGTGTGGTTGAAGCGCCGGGCGATCTCGCGGGTCAGCTCGATATGCTGGGTCTGGTCCTCGCCGACGGGCACGGTGTCGGCCTTGTACAGCAGGATGTCGGCGGCCATCAGCACCGGGTACATCAGCAGGCCCGCCGGGACGCTCTCCAGCTTCTGCGCCTTGTCCTTGTACTGGGTCATGCGCTCCAGCTCGCCGACGGGCGTCATCACGGTGAAGAGCCACGCGAGTTCGGTGTGCTCGGGCACGTGCGACTGGGCGAAGAAGATCACCTTCGCGGGATCGAGGCCCACCGCCATGTTCGCCACGGCCATCTCGAAGGTGCGCCCGGCGAGCAAGTTGGGGTCGTAGGCGCCGGGGTTGGTCGGCGCGTGGAGGTCCACGACGCAGTAGATGGAGTTCTTGCCGTACTCCTCGCCCAGCCGCACATAGTTCTTCATCGCCCCGAAGTAGTTCCCGATGTGCGGATCGCCCGTGGGCTGGATTCCTGAAAACACGCGCGGCATACGCGGGCGATTCTAGCGGGCGGGGGCCGGGATCATCCTGCGCCGAATGACGGAGCGGGGGCAAAAGAAAAGCGGCCCTCCTGGTCTGGAAGGCCACCTTTGGGGTGTGGGGCTTCAGCGGGTGTTGCCGCTGGAGGCGCCGCCGTCCGCCGGGGTCCCGGTGGGGGAAGTGCCCGTACCGCCGTTCTGGGCGGGCGCGTCCTCGCCGTTCCCCTGAGCGGGCGTCGCCGGGGTCGTCGCGGCCGGGGGCTTGGGCGCCTGGGCCGCCACCCGCTTCTCCTGCGCGGCGAGCACCTGCTGGAGGTTGTTCACGGGCCCCAGGGTGGCGATCTCCCTGGCGAGGTACGCCTGCCCGGCCTCCTGCCGCTTCTGGGCGAGCACCTGATCTTGGATCTGGGCGCGCACCGCCGCGAGGGGCTGGGTGGCCCCCGGCTTGAGGTCGGTCACGTAGGCGACCGAGAAGCGCTGCCCGACCGGCACCACCTCGCTGAGGCTGCCCTCACCCACGTCGCGGAGGTTCCTGGACGTGAAGACGGCGGCGTTCAGCTCCTCGCCGAGCGTCTCGCCGCCCGCCGTCACGCTGCCGCGCTCGCTGACGGTGCCGCCCGCGCGGGAGGCGGCGGCGACGAAGCTGCCCTGGCCGTTCCAGCCCTGCCGGAAGGCAGTCGCCTTGGCGCGGTCGGGGAAGCTCGCCTCGGCCACGGTCGCGCTGCCGGGGGTCTCGAACTGCTGGCGGTTCTGGGTATAAAAGGCCTGGATGTCCGCGTCGGTGACCTTCACGTCCCGCGCCCCGTACGCCGCGAGGGCCGCCGCGAGTTCCTGGCGGGTGCCGGTCAGCGGGAGCTTGCGGTCTTGCACGAGCTTCTCGGCGCCGTAGCCGCTGATCAGCCCCTCGACGACCTGCGGCTTGAGGATGCCGTTCACGAGCCCCGCCGCCTGCTCGCCGGGCACCTGCCCGAGCAGAGAGGCGAACTGCTGATTTTGCACGACCTGGGCCACCACGTCCGAGTACGGAATCTTTTGCCCGGCGACCTGGGCGACCGTGGGGTTCTCGGTCTTCCAGTTGGGGTCCACGGCCTCGACCTTGGCGCCCCGTTCGAGGTCGGTCGCCCACCTCTCCACGACCGCGTTCTTCTTCTGCTCGGTCACGGCGGTCGCGGCGTCGGCCTTGGCCTCGTCGAAGGGTTTGACGGCGGGCGGGAGGAAGCGCTCCACCTTCACGATGTAGAACTTGCCGCCGCTTTCCACGACGTCGGTCACCCCGCCCTGCGTGAGGGCGAAGGCCGCCGCGCCCACCTCGGCGGGCAGGGCCACCTGCGCGACCGGACGGGGAGCGCCGTTCTCGACCGGGCCCAGCGCCCCGCCCCGGTCCTTGAACTCGGTGCTGTTCTGGCGGGCGAGGGTGGCGAAGTCCGCCCCACCCCTCACCTGCGCCAGGAGGCTTTGCGCCTTGGCCTTGTCGGCCACCACGATCTGGCGGCCCACGATGCGGGCGTCGCTCTGGAAGGCCTGCGGGTTGAGGTCGTAGTACGCGCGCGCCTCCGCGTCGGTGGCGGGGGCGGCGGTCTTCTGGAGGTCTTCCACCTTGCGCTGGATCGCGAGCTGGCTGCGGACCTGGGTGCGGTAGGTCGCGTCGGTGAGCCCGGCCCCTTGCAGGGCGTCGGTCCAGGCCTTGTTGTCGTTGAGGTTGTTCGCCTCGCGGACCTTCTGGACCTCGGCGTTCACGTCCGCGCGGCTCACGTCGATGTCCCCCACGGCCTGCTGGAACAGGTGCTGGCGGACAGCCTGCGACACGACGAAGGTCTTGAAGTCGTCGGCGAGGACGCCGGTTTCCACGCTGCCGAGCACCGGGTTGCCCCGGCGGATCGCCTCCAGCTCCTCGACGGTGACGGTCTGGCCGTTCACCTTCAGGGCGGGGGTACCCTGCTGGCGGTTGCCGAACAGCGAGCCCACGTTGGGCGTGAACTGGTAGGCCATGCCGACCACCAGCAGGAGTGCGAGAACGCCCAGGAGGACGTTCACGACCTTTTTGTTCTTCACTTGATCTCCTTGGGGGCGCGTGCTAGGTTACCCGTGCCCTGCGCCCGTAGCTCAGTTGGATAGAGCGTTGGCCTCCGGAGCCAAAGGTCACAGGTTCGAGTCCTGTCGGGCGCGCCATCCATTCCGCGAACGCCACCCTCCGGGGTGGTGTTTTCGTGATAGCCCCGTCCGGTTAAACCGGCGAGAGTGACGGGTGGGCTCCGAAAACGCACGCGGGCGATTCTAGCACGGTGCCGCGGCAGCGCATGAAGCGGGAATCCGCGTTCTGCACGCGTTTTTTCGATTGTGATCTCATGCCCTCCGCCCGGGTTGCCGGGAGCCCCGGGCTCCGCGAACACGCTCTCCCCACGCCTCCCCCTGTACCCTGGACCCTATGGACCCCCTCACCCTGCTCGAAGCCCTGCCCGGCAGCTACGCCGGACCCACCCAGCCCGAACCCGGCCCGCACGCGGCCATCGGGGTGGGAGAGGGCACGCTCGCCGCGCACCTCGCCGGGGTGCTCGTCTCCGGCACGCTGGCCCGGGGCGGCACCCAGTTCGTGATCGGGAGCGCGGACGCGGCGGACCCGGCGCGCGACTACGCCGACCTCGCGGAGGTGGCGGGGGCGAACGTGCGGCGGGTCAGCACGGGAGGCTCGCCCAGCGAGGTGGACGTGCTCGTGCCGGGCGGGTTGAGCACGACCTACCATGCGGCCCAGTACGTCGCCTACGCCAGCGGGCACGCGGATCAGGCGCAGGACGCCGAGCGCCTCCTCGCGGGGCTGCGCGACCGCTGTGCCCCCTCCGTGACCGAGGACAACCCCGCCCGCGACCTCGCCTGGACCCTGTGGGGCCGCACGCCCCTGCTGCTCGCCGCGCCCGATGCGGACGCCCTGCCGCACGCGTGGCAGACCCTCCTCGCGCGGGTGGGCAAGACGCTGGCCGTTCCCGTCCTGGGCGACCCCCTCCCCCTCGTCACGGGCGCCTTCGAGGCCCAGCACGAGAAGGGGGACGCCAAGGTGGCGCTGATCCTGGGCGACCCCGACCCTGCTCTCGACATCGCCCGCGAGGTGCTGGACAGCCGGGTGGACGAGGTGGTGGCGGTTCCCTACCCGCCGGGCGCGGACCCCTCGTTCCCCGGCGGGTACGCCGCGCAGCTCGCCCTGTGGTACTTCGGCGCGTGGGTGGCCGCCTACCTCGCCGAACGGTACGGGGCGCGGGGCGACGACACCCCCGTGCTCGCCCGCGCCCAGGCGGCCCTGGCGGGCGAGGGCGATCCGGACGCCCTGGGCCTCGCCGCCCCCCGCGAGCGGGACGACCTGCGCCGCACCGACCCCGCCCGCGACTGGCGCGGGGACGACGCCGAAGTCGGAGCGGACGACGAGGACCTGGACGGGGACGATCCGGACGACGGGCGCTGAGGCGGGAGCGGTTCAGGCCACGGTGAGCCGCTCGACCTCCACCCGGTCGCGCCCCGCCCGTTTGGCGGCGTAGAGCAGGGCGTCGGCGCGCTCCAGAACGGTGGCCGCCGGGTGGGTCCCGGCGAGGCCGAGCGAGACGGTGACGTGCAGGTCGGGGTGACCCGCGCGCCCACCCACCTCCTGGGCCACCCGCCCGCGAATCTCCTGGGCGAGTGCCTCGGCGCCGGGGGTGCTCAGCCCGCGCAGCAGCACGGCGAACTCCTCCCCGCCGAGGCGGTAGGGGAGGCCGCGCCCACCCAGGGCGTCACGCAGCACGGCGGCGGTGGCCTCCAGCACCCGGTCCCCGGTGTCGTGGCCGCGCGTGTCGTTGACGAGCTTGAAGTGGTCGAGGTCGAGGAGCAGCACGTGGGAGAGTTGCTGCGGGCTCAGCAGGGCCTCGTCGAGCGCGCGGCGGTTGCCCACGCCCGTGAGCTTGTCGGTGTAGGCGAGGTCGGTCAAGACCTCGGCCCGGTCCAGCGCGCGAAGCTGCGTGACCGTGATCGCCTGGGAGGCGAGCATCCCGACCGTCTGCGCCGCCGTGAGCAGCAGGGTGACGCTCGCCGAGTAACCTGCGTCCCCGGTCGCCAGGAAGGCCCCGTACGCCAGCGCGAGGTTGCTCGGGGCGAAGATGCCGAACGGGACCCACCAGCGCACCCCCTCGTTCTCCACGCCCCGGGGAACGCCGCGCATGGCGAGGGCGCACAGGCCCACCACCAGCCCGAGCGTGAGCGCGTGGACGAGGGCCCGCTCGCCCCCGCGCCAGAACTCGTAGAGGACGAGGGGCAGCGCCACCGTCACCCCGGCGGGCACGCCGCCGCCGACCGTGGCGAGCGCCACGGGCACCGCGCGCAGGTCGAGCGCCACGCCGCCCGCCAGCGGCACCGCGTTGGCGATCAGGACGAAACTGCTCGCCACGGTGAGCAGCGCCCGCAGCGCGATCTGGGTCCACGTCCAGGCGTGCTTGAGGGAGCGCAGCGTCCACCCCACCAGGAAGGTCGTGGTGCACAGCACGCAGAAGTTGACGAAGAGGTCGTTGAGCATGGGAGTCGGGGCCGAACACGCCCAGGGTACAGTCCGGGGCGTCACTTCTTCCTGACATCGTTTGGCCGGGTGGCAGGAGGTTGAGGTCCAGGCCTGCATGACGCCGCCCGGCTCGTCCAGGCTGGGCTCTGCCCCGGCGAGTTCGCGCGCCGCCGGATACCCCTCCTGAAGGGCGATCCGTGGGTGGAGCGCCCCCGGAGACCGCCGTTGCAGGCGCCGCACGGCCTCCGACTCCGGCGAAAGCGGGTGGAACCCCCCGGCCACCGGGCGAAGGGAACGCGACCGGACGCGGAGAGCGACCCGGCTCTGGGACGCCCCCGACGGGAGTTCGTCGGCCTGCGGGGCGCGGTGCTCGTCTCCCGGCTCGGGCCCGCTGGGGACGGCGGGAAGGGTCCCGAACGTCGCCCGGTCTCCGCTCAGCCCTCCGCCAGCGCGAGTTCGGGCACGCGGCCTTCCGCCCCCGCCCCCTCCACCCCGAGCAGGTGGCGGACCGCCGCGCTCCAGCCCTCGTCGTCGAGCACCCGGTACAGGTGGGCCCACTGCCAGCGGCGGTAGGCGTCGGCCGCGGCTTCCAGTCCCGCCTCGTCCGCGTGGGCGTCTTGCAGCGGATTGGGCGGCGGCGCGGCGAGGTGGTGCCGGGTCAGGGCCCCCTCCAGCTCCGCGAGGGTCTTGGGTCCCAGGGCGAAGGCCACCCGGCCCCCGGCGAGCCAGCGCCGCAGGTCGCCCTCCCCCGGCAGGGCGTAGAGGATCAGCTCGCCGCCGGGGTGCGCCTCGCCGGGGGAAACGAGGGTCAGGCCCGGCACCTGATCGCGCAGGTACGCGGCGACCGCCCCGTCCGCATAGGCCGCCGCGCCCGCCTTGAGGTGTCGCATGGCTTCCCTAGGATCGAGGCGGGGCAGGGGGGGAGCGCCTGCCCCGCCCCCCGCCAGCCCCAGCCGCCCCGGCGCCCGCAGCGCCTGCCCGTGCAGCTCCAGCCGGGTCCGCCCGCGCCACTCGCTCGTGACGAGGTGGGTGGCGAGGTCGCGCTCGCCGGGGGTCGCGTCGTGCTCGCCGTGCTTGATGCCGCGCAGGGGCCCGACCTGGAATTGCAGGCTGTCGCCCCGCTTGCCCACCAGGCGGGTGCCCGCGAGCGGCTCGCGCACGTGCCACAGGGGCGGGGTGTGCCCGGTGCCGTACGGCTCGAAGGCGGCGGCCTCGGTCACCAGCCCGGGGGTGGCCCCCAGCGAGGGCAGCGGCGCGTCGAGGCGGTACTCGGGCACCGGGGGCGGAAACTGCCGGGCGTACTCGTGCAGCCGCCCCCGGAAGGCCGGGAGGTTCGCCGGGGCGATGGTGAAGCCCGCCGCGCCGGGGTGACCGCCGTAGCGCCCCAGCAGGTCGTGGCTGTAGCGCAGGCCGTCCACCGCGCTGATTCCGGGCGTGCTCCGCACCGACCCCTTCCCCTGCGCGACCACGAAGACGGGCTTGTGGAAGGTCTCCACCAGCTTGCTCGCCACGATGCCCATCACCCCCGCGTGCCAGTCCTCCCGGGTGACCAGGATCGCGGGGGCCTCGGGGTCGGCGATCTCCAGCGCCTGGGCGAACATGCGGTCCTGAATGCCCCGGCGTTCCTGGTTGCGCGCCTCCAGGTAGGTGGCGAGGGTCGCCGCCTCGTGCTCGCCCGGCGCCAGCAGCAGCGCCAGCGCGAGGTCCGCCTCCCCCAGCCGCCCCGCCGCGTTCAGCAGCGGCGCGAGCAAAAAGGCCACGTCCCGCGCGCTCGGCCGCTCGACCCCCTTGGCCTTGAGCAGCGCCCGCACGCCGGGAAGCTTCGACTCCGCCAGCGCCGGGAGCCCCGCCCGCACGAGCGCCCGGTTCTCGCCGACCAGGGGCGCCACGTCCGCGACCGTGCCCAGGGTCGCCACCCCGGCCAGCTCACGCGGCTCGGTCAGCCCGAGTTCCGAGCGCACCGCCCACAACAGGTGGTACGCCACGCCCGCCCCCGTCAGGTTGTGCAGGGCCGGGTCGTACCCCGTCGTCAGGCTGGGGTGGACGACGAGACACGCCGGAAAGTCCGGCCCCGGCGCGTGGTGGTCGGTGACGATGACTTCCACCCCGAGCGCGAGGAGAGCCCCCACCTCCTCCAGATTGGTCACCCCGCAGTCCACCGTCACGAGCAGGTCGCAGGCGGCGGCGTGTTCCTCCACGCGGTCCGGGTGGAGGCCGTAGCCCTCGTTCAGGCGGTGGGGGATGAACCCGTGCACATCCGCCCCGAGGTCGCGCAGCCCGAGCACGAGGAGGGCGGTGGCGCTCACCCCGTCGGCGTCGTAGTCGCCGTGGATGCGCAGGCGCCTGCGGGTCTGGATCGCCGCCACGATCCGCCGGGCGGCCTCCCGCAGCGCCGGGTTGGGGGTCGGCGTCAGCGGCGGGTCGAGGTGGGCCGGGGTCAGCCCCCGGCCGTAGAGCACCTGCGCGAGGGGCGGCGAGACGCGCCATTCCCGCATGGCGTCCAGCAGGGCCGCGCGGCTTGCGGGGGGGGAGAGCAGCCAGCGGGCCTCCAGGGGGGGGGCCTTCACGCGCTCCTCGCGGCGGGGGCGGCAGGCTCGGACGGGGGCAAGACCGGCAGGGCTCCCAACCGCGCCTGGAGGGTGGCGGAGAGGCGGTGTTCGAGGGCCTCGCGCTCCCGCCGCGCCCGGCGCAGGCGCAGCCGGGCCTGCCACAGCGGCGGCAGCAGCAGCAGCAGGGCGTAGCCCCCGCCCAGCGCCGTGAACACGGCCACCGCCACCCCGGCGGACAGGGCGAGTTCGCCCCGGCCCAGCGGCAGCGGCAGCCGTACGGGCGCCGGGTTTTCCAGCGCGACGAGCAGCAGGTACGCCGCCAGCGCGAGGAGCAGCAGCACCTGGACGAACCCCACGAGTCGCATGGGGCCAGTCTAGCGCCGGGACGGAGAATCCACAGGCGGATTCCGGACCCCGGGAGCCGGGGGAAGAGACAGGCAGGCTGCCCACGGGAGGACGGGCCCCCGTCTCCAGGGTGGGTCACCATGAAAAAAGGCCCCGCGTGGGGGCCTCCTGTGAAGGGGTCGGGCTCAGAAGTAGAACTTCAGACCGGCCTTGACCGCGTTGCCGAAGCCACGGGTGGCGGTGGCGTCCTGGGCGGCGCCCACACCCTTGTTGGTGAGGTAGTAGCGGGCGTCGGCCTCCGCGAAGGCCGCGATGCTGTCGGTGATCTGGAAGTCCACGCCGATCAGGGCGCTGAGGTAGGTGTCCGTCGTGTTGCCGGTCGCGGTGCGGCTGCGGCTGCTCGTCAGGCCGAGGCCCGCGCCCGCGTAGGGCTGGAAGCGGCCGAAGGTCGTGCCGATGGTGGCGTTCACGTCCGCGGAGATGGCGTTGGGACCGGGGCGGTAGTCGGCGGCCACCCGGGCGCCAATCGGCCCGATGATCTGCGTGCTGCCGATCACGCCGCCGAAGCTGGCGCAGAAGTTCACCGCGCGGCCTTCCGCGTTCGGGATGTAGCAGTTGCCAAGGCTGCCCGCATTTGCGGCGCCGATGCTCACCCCGGCGAACAGGTTGCCGCGCGTGGGGGTGGTGGCGACGGGCGTCGTGTCGCCGATCACGACCGTGCTGGGAGCGGGCTCCGTCGTGGTGGTGTCGGCGGGGGCCGTGGTGGTGGGGGCCGGCGTGGTCGTGGCGGGCGTGGTCGCGGCGCTGCGGGCGGCGGCCTCCAGCGCGTCCACGCGGGCGGTCAGGGCGGCGTCCGCCGTGCCGGCGGCGGGCGCGGTCGGCAGCGCGCGTACGGCGGCCTCCAGCGCGTCGATGCGGGCGGTCAGGGCGGCGGTGTCGGTGCCCGCCGTGCCGGTCCCGGTGCCCAGGGCGGCGATGCGGCCCTCGAGCGCCGTGATGCGGGCCTGCTGGTCGGCGCTCAGGCGCTCCAGGTCGGTCACGCGGGTGGTCAGGGCGGCCAGCTCGGTGCTGACCTCCTGAATGCCGCGCGTGATGGTCGTCAGATCACCCTGGCTGAGGTTGCCGCTGCTCAGGCCGCCGTTTTGCAGCAGGCGGTAGAAGATCAGGGCGGCCTGGTAACGGGTCAGGCTCTCGTTGCCGCGGAAGGTGCCGTCCGGGAAGCCCTGGATCAGCCCGCGCTGCACGATCACGTCCACCGCGTCCTTGGCCCAGTGCCCGGCGGGCACGTCGCTGAAGGTCGTGACCTGGCTGGGGGTCGCGGTCGTGGTCGCCGGGGTCGCGGCGGGCGTCGTCTGGGTGGTCGCCGGGGTCGTGGTGGCGGGCGTGGTCTGGGCCGGCGTCGTCTGGGTGGCGGGTGCGGCGGGGGTGGTCGTGTCCTGGGCGCTGGCGGCGCCGACGCTGAGGGCCAGGGTGGACGCGATGATCAGGGACTTGCGCATGGGTTCTCCTTTACCTTCGCACGGGCACGGCCCTAGCCGCCCCGGTGCATGGGTTTACCGTAGGCAGCCCGCGTGAGTGCCTTGTGAAGCAGCCTGACGGAATCTTGGGGAGTGCGTCACCATTCGTGGAAAAGCCGACAAAAAGCCCGTCTTCTTAGTAAAAGGTGAAGGCTGACCGCCCGCGATGAGGTCCCCGAACCGGCCCGCGGCCCACCCTTCGGACGCTCCGGTGAGAAGTTTTATGATCTCTTGAGCTTTCTGTCTCATGAAGTGACTCTCATGTGATCGCCCCGAAGAGTGACAAGGGTGAGGCAGGTGCCGGGGCGCCCGTCGGCGCCGGACCCCCGGACCCGGGGCGGGGTCCCTATACTCGCCCCCATGACCCAGATTCACGTGCGCGCGCGGCCCGGGGACGTGGCCGAGTTCGTCCTGCTGCCGGGCGACCCCAACCGCGCCCGCCGCATCGCGGAGGAGTACCTGGAGGGCGCGACCCTCTACACCGAGCACCGCCAGCTCCTGGGCTTCACGGGCACCTACCGGGGCGTGCGGGTGAGCGTGCAGACGACCGGGATGGGCTGCCCGAGTGCCGCCATCGTGACGGAAGAACTCGCCCGGCTGGGGGCGCGGACCTTGATCCGGGTGGGCACGCTGGGGGGCGCGACCCCGGCGGTGAAGCCTGCCGACCTCGTGGTCGCCACCGCCGCCGTGCCGAACGACGGCACCACCCGGCAGCTTCTCGGCGGCGCCCCCTACGCCCCCGCCGCGAGCTTCGAGGTCGTGGAGGCCGCCGTCCGCGCGGCCCGTGAACACGGGGTCCCGCACCACGTCGGCCTGGTGATGACCGAGGACGCCTTTTACGCGAGCACGCCCGAACACGCCCGGCTGTGGGCCTCGCGCGGGGTGCTGGGCTTCGAGATGGAGGCGAGCGCGATCTTCCTCGTGGCGGCGCAGCGTGGCCTGCGTGCGGGGTGCCTGACCGCGTGCAGCAACGACATCGGCGACCCGCAGCTCGTCCCCGACGACGTGCTCGCGGGCGGGGTGGACCGGATGATCCGGGTGGCCCTTGACGCCATCGTGACCCTCGCAGGGGGGTAGGGGGAAGCCGGGGGGACCCGTTTCTTTTCGCCCGCCCGCCCCGTGGCAGGATGAGGGAATGACGATGCTCGACGAGATCGAATTCCGCAACCTCCAGCTCGACCAGCACGGGCCCATCGCGGTGCTGACCGTCACGCGGCCGGGGGCACTCAACGCCCTGAACGCCGACACCCTCAACGAACTCTCGCAGGCGGTCGAGGCCGTCATCGAGAACCCCGAGGTGGGCGCGCTCATCGTCACCGGGGGCGGCGACCGCGCCTTCGTGGCGGGGGCGGACATCGGGGAGCTGTCGCAGCTCGACGGGGTGTACGCGGGCCGTGAACTCGCGCTCGCCGGGCAGGACGTGATGCACTCGGTCGCCAGCCTGCCCATCCCCGTGATCGCCGCGGTGAACGGCTTCGCCCTCGGGGGCGGCCTCGAACTCGCCCTCGCCTGTGACGTGCGGGTGGCGTCCCCGAACGCGAAACTGGGCCTGCCCGAAGTGTCCCTGGGTCTGATTCCCGGCTTCGGCGGCACCCAGCGCCTCGCGCGGCTGGTGGGCTCGGGCCGGGCGCTCGACCTGATGCTCACGGCCCGGCAGGTGCCCGCCGAGGAGGCGCTGGCGATGGGGCTGGTGAACTACGTCGCCGACGATCCCCTCGCCAAGGCGCGCGAGGTGGCCGAGCAGATGCTCAGAAACGCGCCCATCGCCCTCTCGCTCGTGAAGGAGGCGGTGCGCCGGGGGCTCGACACCACGTTGGAGGCGGGGCAGGAGGTGGAGGCCGACCTTTTCGGGATGGCGGTCGCTACCAAGGATTTCCGCGAGGGGACGTCGGCCTTCCTCGCCAAGCGGCGGGCGGCCTTCCAAGGTGAGTGAGGCGAGGTTGCGGTCGCCCGGAGACGAGCGGCCAGCGCTGGAGGACCCCATGTCCGGAGAGCAGAAGTTCACCCTCAGCGTGCAGGACGGCACCGTGCAGGACGTGGAGAGCCGCCACCCGGAGGCCGACCTCGCCCCGCCCGCCGACAACGGGACCCGGGTGGTGGAGTACACGACGCCGCGCGCCAAGCTCATCGAGGAGGCGCACCGGGCGATCCGCGCCGACCTCGCCGACTATCCCCGGGCGCTCGCCGCCTACGAGGCCCTGCGCGGCGACCCCGAGGCCCTGGCGCACTGGGACATGGCGAATTACATCACCATGCGCAAGCTCGGGTACAACGACCACGGGCGCGTCCACGCCTTCATCACGGGCGCGGCGAGCATGGCGATCACCGAGCTGCTGCTGGAGGCGGGCGTGCGGCCCGACGTGATGGAGTCGGGCGTGGGCGACCCCGACGACGTGTTCCTGACCGTGATCCTGGGGACGATGCTCCACGACATCGGCAACCAGATTCACCGGGTCGGCCACGAGGGGCACGGGGTCGCGCTGGCGCTGCCGATCCTCGACCGGATCATGGGGCCGCTCTACCCCGACCCCTTCAAGCGGATGAAGGTGCGCTCGTTCATCCTGGGGGCGATCAACTGCCACGACTTGGGCCCGCCGCCGCTGACGCTGGAGGGCGGCATCACGGCGGTCGCGGACGGCACCGACATCACCAAGGGGCGGGGGCGCAAGGCCTTTGCGCTCGGCAGCGTGGACATCCACTCCATCAGCGCGCTCGCGGTCGATCAGGTCGTCATCGAGCGGGGGCGCGACATGCCGGTCCTGATCAACGTGACCATGAACAACTCGGGCGGCATCTTCCAGGTGGAGGAGGTGCTCGCCCCCAAGGTGATCCGCACGCCCATGCGCCGCTTCGTCGAGCTGCGCGCCTCCATCCGCCCGCAGGGGGAGGCCCAGATTCTCAGCCGGGTGCGGCTCGAGGGCGACCATTTCGTGATGGACCTCGAGGGCGGCGAGCGCGTGGTCGCCGAGGTGCAGGACACCCAGAAAAAGGTCACCGAGGCCATCGTGCAAAACCTCGGGATGGGCAGCGAGCGGCGCTAGAGGCTGGGCAAAGCCCTATCCAAAAAATGGCTTGATTTTCGCCAGCATCAGAACGCAAGCGGCAACAAAGTGAAAGCCGATCAGAGTAGAGGACAAGCGTTCTAAATCTCGTCCCAG
>NZ_JAHKSN010000018.1 GCF_018863415.1 Deinococcus aestuarii
TCTACAACCGCCGCCGACTGCACTCCAGCTTGGGATACGTCCCACCCGTCGAGTTCGCTGCCTGCTACACTGCCGCCCAGACGTGACTTGCCCCGCGGTCCGCCCGATTGGGTTCACTCCATTCCCTCGTCTCCCATCCGACATTCTGAAACAGGCAGTAGCCCCGGCTGCTGCCATAGCTATTGCCTGACCATCCTCGGTTGAGCCCTACACCGAATACAGTGGAGAAGCGGGAGCCCCTTGCCGGGGCCTTGGCTGACCTCTCCCTTCCAGAAGCCTCGTACCTAAGACCCTTAATGGAACCTCACCTGATAGGATGGGGGAGTTTAGCCACCCCTTAGATCACTCCCCCTCAAGCGGCCCTGAGTCCAGAATGCCTGGCGCTGACCTGTTAAATTGCCGGAAACGTGCTTGGAGTCAATACTACAATCTCCCTCACTTCACCGCGCGGCGCCCCGTTTTGTAGGGATGCCACCGCGGCTTCCACACGCTCTGCATAGCTTTCTGGCCCATACGTTCGCCTGAGCGCAAGGCGCCGGACACACCCTCGACATCACCAGGGACTCATCCACCGGAACGGAGCCGCCGCCGCAACCCCTCGACGAACCCGTCCCACTCCCCACGGGCCCGCGCCGCGGTTGCTTGGCTGGAAAGCTCCGTCGCTAGGAGCGTGCCCGCTACGGCCTGAGCCTCCAGGAGCGCGAGCTCCTCCCCAGTCAACACCCGGCGGAGCATGAGCAGCAGCGCCCCACGTTCCTCCCGCCACTGCTCGGCCGACGGCAGCCGCGAGAGCGCCTCCCGCTTGGCCGCCGCCGCCTGCTCGGCCTGGCGCTCAGCTTCCCGCTGACGTTCGAGTGCGAGGAAGGACTGGACTGTGCGCTCGCCCTGGGGAGCCAGGATGCCCGGGTCGAACTCGTACTTCTCCCGGTTCACCAGGAAGTCGGACAGCAGGCCTCCCGGGTTGCGGATGGGCGTGCCCCCAGCCATCCGCCGGTGTTGCAGGAACTCCACGGCCTCGTGGATGCGGTCCGCGTGATCCCGGGCGAGTTGCACCGCGCGGGGCCCACCGACCCCCTGCTCGCGCAGCAACCTCACCAGCCCGGGGTCGGGATCTGCCTCCGTCAGGTAGACATACTCAAACTGCGTGTTCTGCCCGCGGCCGGTCATGTGGATGTCCCGCAGGTAGTTGTTGGCCATCAGCTCCTGGTGGGCGGGGTCCAGGGCCCGGCGAATCTTGTCGGTGTCAGTGCTGCTGATCCCGCAGGCGGCCCGCCAGTCCATCAGGTTCACCGTGAGGCTGGAGCGGATGGTGCCCTCATCGTCGTAACGGTGCGCCTCCGACAGGCGGTAGAGGGCGCGTGAGGGCGGCTGTTCCAGGCGCTCGAGCACCGTGCGGTTGAGGGGGTGCATGAAGCCCGCCCGCAGGCTCTCAGCGATGGGGGCGCCCAGCCGCACGCTGAGGGTACTGTCGGGCACCAGTTCTGGCAGGTCGCCCATGCTCTCCTGGTCCCAGAAGCGGATCTGGTCGATGACCCGGAAGGCGTCGTTGAAGCGCACCGCGCTGCCGTCCGGCCGCCGCCAGCCCTCCGTGACGATGAAGCCGGTGGACCAGATGCGCAGCAGGCCCTCGCGCATCCGGTGGAAGGCCCGGCCGTTCTTGGTCATCAATGAAGCCTCGCGCAGGGCGTTCGCGCTGGTGTGCACCCAGTTGTCCTCGGGGGCACCCTGCTGGAGGAACAGCTGCTGCAACCCCAGCACTAGGTCCGCGTCTGCACCGTGGGGGCGGCCCCGGCTGGAGTCGCCCTGCACCCGGACCGCCCGGCCTCCGATCACGAAAGCGGCTTGCCAGCTTGGGGTGTGACCCAGGCGGGCCTGGATGCTGAACAGGCCCAGCCGGTCGAGGTTCCTCTCGATCTGGGGAGCGTTCGGCTTGGGGCGTTTCCTGTTCATGTTGTTTTTTAACTTCTTCAAAGATAAAAGAAGACAACAACAGGCGTTACTCCAGTTCTCGTCCTGGACGCTCTTTCTGCATCCTCTTCCCCCAAAAGTATCCCAAGGGGATAGGTGTTTCCCCCAAAGGTATCCCAGAAGTGAGACTGCTTTCCCCCAAAGGTGTCTCACCACAAGCATTCTGAGGCTCAGGGTGGATAAACGTGTCTAGCACGCGGTAAATCTCGTTTCCCCCAAAGGTGTCCCAGGCTGGGATGGCGCCCTTCCCCCAAAGGTATCCCGCCTGTGAGGCAGTTTCCCCCAGAGGTGTCCCAGACGCGCTCGGAGCAGTTGGAAGGGGAAATCAGGCGTCTAGGAGGCACTTTGTTCGGCGCCTCTCCGCAAGGGCCCCCCAAAAGTGTCCCACTCCTGGGGCATCAGGGTCAGGCGCATCAAGCTGCGCTTCACGGGGGGAGCCTTTGGAGTTTTATGCTGTCGGAAAGAGAGCAGCGAGAGGGGGACTGGATCGTCGGTAAGGCCCAGCAGCCGACAGACGTCAACGTTGACAGCGAGCGCCAAAATTTTGGTTCTAGAGGTGGAGGCAGAACGCTCACTCTGCTGCCGTCGAGGTAGGTCTTCAGCCCAGTGCCGTTGCCCATCTGGATGAAGATGTCCCTGAAAAGGTCGCGATACTCTTGCTCCAAGGCTTTGGCAGGAGCAGGTGCCAGACGTTCGCCGTGCGGGGGTCGAGGGTCATGAGCCACTGGCGAGGAGCATCAGGACCGGCGTAGTTCCAGCCGCTCGGCCTATACGTCGCTCGGTCAATCAGCACGTCGGGCTTGTTCGCTAGGGTAATCAAGTTATTACCGGCCCAGACGCGGGGACCCCAGCAGGGAGGCGACGACCTGCGCATGCATCGGCTTACCGTGCTCCTTGACCCACCGCGCGGCGGCCTAGCCCCGGCACAGGGCTTTCAGATAGGTGAAGGCGGGGCCATCCTAAGGCAAGGAGCTCGGCGGGGTGCCTTCCTTGCCTGAGCGGCGGGACCATGAAGAGCGTGCCAGGGGTTTCTGCTGGGGTAGGCCGTCATTTTAGGCAGGAGAGGGAACTTCCAGTCGAAGAGATTGACGGGATGGGCCGTATGCCTGGACTGGAACAGTTAGGGCCGAGGAGAATTTAGGGTACTGTTCTCGTACAGCGATACTGTCCCAATTTTGGTCGCTGTGCAGGAGGACAAGCGATCGGTGCTAACTCCCTGGTACCGTGATGTTGCTTGAATCTCGTACATAAGTCGGGCATCAATCCAACTTCTCATGGGTTGACGAGGAATTATCTTAATAGGATAATGACCGAGGTCCCAGTTGTTCACCTGGGAAGGCCCGTTAACTGGTGTTGAAACGCTTACCCAACTCAGGTCCAGAATGGCGTCCTTGCCATGCAAATGCGAACGACTCCCCTAACCTCCGTTTGCATTGACACCGTTCGGCCACGACTCCTCAAGGAGCCGGTATGGCACGCTTACAATTGAAGGAACTGGGGGAATACATTTCGTGTTTAAGTATCTCAAAAGCAGGAACTGCCTGGCTCGATAGGCAGACGAAGAGAGAATATTCGTTAAATGATGTCCGCCTATTTATGAACGCAACTCAGTGTGCACGAACTGAAATGGGGCCTGGCTTGAGTCAGGCCGACTACAGTGGTTTAACCTACCATCAGTTGATGACGGCAGCGTCAGATGCTTTTGACAGAGGTCTTCTCAATTATAGTCTTCACACTGTATCTTCCTATTTGAATAGCTTCAAGACGTACTTGTTGAGTAAAGGTGTGTTGATCGACAACATTATAAATGTAGAGATTTTTGGGCAGAGGGAGGTAGATAATGCTGTTGAAAAATATAAGAATAAAAAGAGGGGAACACATATAAAATCCGTGGTAAAGTTTTTCGAAAAACTTTACCACTATATGTTGGGGCCGAAGCAGCATGACGATGATCTGAATGAAAAATTGCAACTTCGCTCCAGCATAGTGTATAGAAATTGGTGGCCTAGCGATTTACCTGCAGGAAAGAGTGGAGAACGTTTTAAGGAAACGGTTCTAAGACGCCTATCCAGAAATTTTCACAACCTCAACAGAAATGAACAGCGCAAAGTCTTTGACGATACTACAGAGTCTGTAAGAAGTCTAAGTTATTTAACTGAACATGAAAGAGTAACATTGAGTTTGAGAAGAGATTTCCCTATCAAAAGACTATTTGAACAGAATAAAAGACTCAGTTATGAGTTTGAGGATTTGACTAAGTTTAAGACAGACCCTTTTTATCAGGATTTAGAAAGAGACGGAGTCTGCAAACCTGATTCGGTGAAAATCAGATTGAGTCTAGCAAAGTCATATCTCAATTATTTGAGCATTCCAGGTGATTTTGGCGGATCGTATCAAGGGTGTGGTGTACCCATAGAGCAGTTGACGCTTGCGTATTTTGTGGATAGTGAGAGCTTGCTCAGTTATGTTAATTTTATGTACAGGATATCCGGCGTGATTCATAGTGGAATAACAGCAGTACTTGAATTTGCAATTCATCTACTGCGTCCTGAGTTCGGATGGCTCTGGCAGCAGCCGAGCTTTGTGAACAGTTTACCTCAGCGCGTGCGAGACAAAATAGAGGCGTACGGTGGATGGAGCGCGGCTTGCGAGTATGCTCGCAACAAGTACAAACGTGTGCTTCGTGACATCCGTCCTCGGGCTACCCGCTCGAAGGATTCAACCAAGCGAATTCAACCTTTGCTTGATAGAGTCAACCCCCTCAAGCCAGTGATCGCGGCGCTCAAAGTCTCCAGGCAAAACCTTTCTCTAGATGAGCCGCCGACCCGGGAGAGTGCTTTAGCGCTGCAAAAACACTTAATTGTAAGTCTTTTGACCTGCTGCCCTCTGCGTGGAAAGAACTGGGGACTTTTAACCCACACCACAGATAATTTAAACAGTGGTCATCTTCGAAAAACAGAAGATGGGCAATGGTGGTTGCGCATTCCTACTTCCGAGTTGAAAAACGGTACAACTAACAAGGAGTTGCGCGATTTAAAATTCGTGGATATAAAATTGTGGTCGATTAAATGGGCAAGTGAACATCTTGAACTCTTGGATGTCTTCATTCAACGCTACAGACCTCTCCTCACTGACTCCATCTACTTGTTCGTTAATTCTGAAGGTGGTTGTTTTAATTCCACATCACTCTACCACCTTGTCAAGAACTGGACCGATCAATATCTCTCTGATAATTCTCCACATTCGACACGGGTGAAGGGCGTAAAGCCCTTTGGAACCCACTTGTTTAGAAACATTATTGCAACCTATTATGCCAAACGTGGCGAGTATGATCATGCCGCCGCTTTACTGCTGGATACAGAGAGCATCGTTCGTAAGATGTATATTTATGACCCAATAGAAAGTAGGCAAAGACGGGCTTTTCTGTCTATGAACGCTGATTTTGAGGAGCATCTCGAGGGTTGATATTTAACAACCAGTCGCTTGACACTCCCAGCGCGCACGCGAAAGCGCGAAGTTCGAAATCGACGACGCTGCGCCGCCCTGTTTCAATCTTGCTCAAAGTAGCAACCGTCATCATCAAACCATAATCGGTTGCCAGGACAGTGCACAGCTGAGCGGCTGACCATTTGGGCGAGTGCTTGAGCCGCGCTTGTTGAAGGCGACTACCAATCACGTTGCTGCCCTCCGTTCCTGGGACGCGGTCAGCCATCCTGCGCTTGCGTGGCACCTTGGGCTTTTGACTCGTTGTCATGCCTGGCTCCTCCAGGTGGAGGATCGCCAAGAGGCGCCCGGCGTCATCGCACTTCCTCTCGGGGCTGCGCCGGGCCCTCCACTCCGGGCAGGTCCAGCAGCTCACTCACCGTCATGCCCAGCGCGGTAGCAATTCGCAGCAGCGTCGAGAGGCGCAGGTCGGTCTTGCCCTGCTCAATCCGGCTCATGTGGCTGCGAAACACGTCCACCTTCGCCGCGAAGTCGTCCTGGCTGTATCCCTCGTCCCTGAGTTCACGAATGCGCTGACCCAGCGCGGCCTGAAACGCGAGCGTCGCGGCATCCGGCTCGTGCTTCTTGCGCGGTTTCTTCGGCGGCATCAGACCAGGGTTGCCGACAGGCGGTTCCTCCTGCGACTCGATAGACAGCAACGCCTTAACTAGCGTTGCTCTTCAAAACGGTCTGATATAAACAACAAGAATAGAACGACGCGCTGCCCCGACCCCTGCTCCGGGAAGGAGACCCCGTGCCTGCCGAGATGTCCTGTCCTCGTTGCCACCCCGCCCGACTGTGGTCCAACGTCTCTGACCACCTGCCTGACGCGACAACTCACGGTGCGGCGGCTGAGTCTCTCCGGCCTACCGTTTGCCTGCTCTCCCGTCTTCCTGGTTTCGCCCGTCCGGTGGTGGTGTTTTGAACACCCTCCCCGCCGCCACCGTGGAAGGGCACGTCCTGGCCTCCCTGCGTGTGCTCGGTTTGTACCGCGCCACCACCTTCGACGAACGCCTGCCCTACTGGCCCCAAATCCAGGCACTCAGCCAGAACCTGCGGGCCATAGGCTTCGCCCTCGAACAACGCCACGGCAGTGTCTGGCCATCACTCCTCCGGCAGGCCCAGATCAAGCTGGGCATGGCGCTCGAGCTCGAGCATCGAGACGACGTTCTTACCGCCGACCGCCTCCTCCTCGTTCAGGCGCTGTCCCTGCTCCTCGACCTCAAACACGGTCCCCCAGACGCCCATCTCGCTGCCCCAGGGCTTGGCCTGAGCCTGATCAAGCTCGCGGTGACTGTCGAACACCTCCTGGTGCTGAGCCTGGATTCTGACGAGCCCCAAGCCCCCGACCTCGCCTTCCCGCTCCCGTCCACCCGTGGGCAGGTGCTGCTCGAGGTGGCGCGTCACCTGGCCGCCTTGGAGTTGCAGAGCATGTTGCCGCGCGGGCATCACGTCACCGTCGCCGACCTGCGAGGGACGGCCGTGCGCCTGCGTGAGACGCTGCCCTCCCCCGGTCAGGAGCAGGGGCCCGGTGCCCAGCTCGTCGTGCAAACGGAGAGTCCGACCTACCCCTGGAAGAGTTGGTTCTTCAACCGTGGTCAGGCGCCGGAGCCGGTAGGCACCGTGGCGCTCACCACCCACCTGCTGCGCTCCCTGGTCACCCGAAACGACAGTGCCCTGGTCTCCAAGCACGACGCCGCGTTGGCCGTCGGCCTGGACGACCTCGCGGCTTCCCTGGTGCCTGCCGACCTCACCCCCAGCTGAAGGCGTGTTGCCGCCAGGTGCCGGTGGAAGGGCGCGCTGACGGACTCGGCTCGCCGACTGGTCCCCCTCCTGCCTTCGATGCACCTGCCCGCACTGCCATTGAGAAGGGAACGCATGACCGAATTCACCCGGCTCTTCCGACGCCTCACCGCCTTCCGGGGTCAACTCGTATGACCACGCACCGCTCGTCGCCCGGACGACGGGTGCTGCATCTGCTCGGCCTGTTGGGGGCCCGGCGTGACCAGATGTTCTACGTGCCCAGCCTCCGGGTGGCTCGCCCGCTCTTGGCAGCCAACGGTGTGCTCACCGTAGTGTTGGTCGCTGAACTGGGCTTCAAGCTCAACCCCTGGCTGTCCTGGAGCTTGGCCCTCGCCCTTTTCCTGCTCGCCCTGCGCTTCCTCCCCCGGGCCGAGCGTCTCCTGGCCCTGGGGCTGCTGGTGCTGCCGTTCCTGGTCGCTGCCCTCGCCCCGAACAGCGCCTGGCTGGTGTTGCTGCTGCCCCTCCTCGCGGTGCTGGCGTTCGCTTCCCTCGTCACCCAGCACCGCGCCCTGGCCTTCGACGCCCAACTCAGCCATCTACGCGAGGTGCTCGGAGCGGGTTGGAAAGCCTACCTTCCTCGAGACGAGCAAGCCCAGGACGTCGCCCGGGTGCTCGTCAGTCCCCAGGGGCAAACCTTCTTCCTGGGCGTGACCTTCGGTCGCGCCGCCCAGCAGTACGGCACCCCCCACGTCAACTGGCAGGGCGTGAACCAAGAGACGGTTCGCGCCCTGGCCGCCCGTGACTGGGGCGTCGCCAGCCAGGGCCAGAAGGTCCTGTGGGTGGTCCGCCCCCCGAACGCCCAGGGCGAGTACCCGCCCACCGCCGAGCATGGCGTCAGCACGGTGATTGCGACCTCTGCCGACTTGGCTGCCCAACTCAACACCTGGGCGGGGATGCAGCAGAACCTCGCGGACGCCTCGCCGGGAGAATTCGGGATGCAAGTCGAGGTTCAGGCAACAGACGATTTGCTGGCGGTGTTGCCACCCGGCTGGCAGTTGCGCCAGAGCATCCTGCTCGCCTCGGGTGGAGACGCCGACATCGTGCTGACCTCGCCCTCACACGAGGTGTACGTGGTGGACATCAAGTCGCGAACGGACCGGATGGACCTGGAGACCCCCCGGGGAGAGCGGGCCAAGAGTTGGCAGGAGATTCACGATCAGGTGGAGCGAGCGGCGTGGCAGCTCAACGGTGTGGCGGTGGTCTGGCAGCCGCGGGCGCGCGAGGTGAGCTTCACTCAGGTGGGGGACGTCTGGTGTCTGCGCGGGGGAGCGCGAGAGCTGATAGAGGCGCTGGAGACCATCGACGGGGTGAAACACGGCTTCACCCCGCACGAGGTGCTGGGGGTGCGGCCCGACGCCTCGTCGCACGAGATCCAGGAAGCGTACCGGGCACTGGTGAAGAAGTATCACCCTGACCGGGTAGGGCATTTGGGGGAGGAGTTCCGGGTTATGGCCGAGGAGCGAATGCAGGAGATCAATGCCGCGTATCGGCAGCTGATGGGCAGATAAGGGGGAGAAGCACCCGCGCTCACCTGGAATGACTTGCGTGTTGGCGACCAGAGGGGTAGGTCAGGGCTCAGGAACCAGGCGGTCTGTTGTTCACCAGGGTGGTCGACCGAGGCTGTAGCACGTCGTCCAGCAGAGTTTCAGCCTGTCCTGTACGCCATAATGCCCAGGCATGCTGTTTTTCGTCGACGAGAGCGGAACCGATCACAAGCAGGCCCCGTACGAGGTCCTGGCCGGCATCAGCGTCCGCCCCCGCGACGCCTGGCCGCTGATCCTCGCCATCCGGAACGCCCAGACACGCTTCTTCGGCGTCCCGCTCGCCGAGGTTCTCGCAGAATTCAAGGGCAGCCAGCTGCTCAAGACCAAGACCTTCCGCCTGGCCCGGCAACTCGACCCCCTCGACGAGACCACCCGCCGCGATCAGGCCCGCTCCCTCCTCGAGAAGGGTCGGCGCTCCCGCGAGACGGGCGTGAGCGAGAACGTCACCCGCCTGGGGCTGACCGCCTACGCCCAGGCGAGCCTGGCCTACGCCGCCTTCGTCCTGGAGCAGTGTGCCCTGCACGGCGTCCAGGTCTTCGCCAGCGTCGTGGAGGTGGACGCACCCCAGCCGCAGGGCCGGATGCTGCGCAAGGACTTCACGTACCTGTTCGAGCGCTTCTACTACAGCCTCGAGGCAGGGGAGGGGCATGAGCACGGCATCGTCGTGTTCGACGAGCTCGACCGGACCCAGTCGCACCGGCTCAGCCGCCAGATGCGGGCGTACTTTCAGGACACGACCAAGGGACGGCGGCGCGCGACCCGCATCCTCCCCGAGCCGTTCTGGGTGCACTCGGACCTCACGACGCTGGTGCAGGTGGCCGACCTCGTGGCCTACAGCCTCAACTGGGGATGGCGGCTCAGGGACCGGATGACCAAGCCCGTGCGCGAGGACCTCGTTCCTTACGGTCTCGCCGCCGCCGAGCTGCAGTTTCGCGGACAGCGTTTCGACGCGCAGCAACAGCGGGTCCTGCCTGTGTTCGGCATCTGCCATATCCGTGATCTGCGCCCGCTGATCGAACGGACACCATCCAGCGAGGTCACCTTCCCCGAGGAATAAAAAGAAAAAAGGCAATGCCTTGCAGCAGAGCCTCCGAAGGAAAGATACCATTGATCGGTACTCTCGTCAAGCTTGTCGAGTCCCCGTTTGTGCTTTTGTCCCTTTTTTCTCGAGCCCTTCTTTGGGCCGAGACGGGCTGCGCTACCATCGGTGCTGTTCCCCATGCCCAGCCTTGCCGCTCCTGCTTCGCGCCGGGACTTCCCCTGGCTCCGGTACTGGTACGACTCTGAGTCCTCAGGCCAGCAGCCTCCCGCCGGGTTCTTATACGTCCCGCCGGAACGTTACGCCGCGTTCTACAGCAGCAGGGCGTACACCCTGCCCGAACTCGAGTCCCACCGCTGCACGCTGCTCCTGGGTGAGCCGGGCGCGGGCAAATCCCGGGCCCTCGCCGCCTACGCCGACAGCCGCCCGGGGACGCTGTGCCTGGACCTCAAGGAGTTCCGGGACGCCGAGGCCGTCGCGAACGAGATCGAACGGTCGGCCGAGTTCACGCGCTGGCGTGAGGGCGGGGAACTGCACCTCGCGCTCGACAGCTTTGACGAGCTGCAGTTACGCGACCCCGGTCTGGCCGGCGGGTTGCTCCGCCACTTCCGGCGGTGGCTGGGCCACGTGCAGATCGGGGAGGCGGCCTGGGCTGACCTGTTGGCTCGTCACCCCGCTCATGCCGACGAACTCGCGCCGCTCGCCCGCCGGGGTGTGGAGGGGTGGGAGGTGCCTCTCCCCGACACCCGTCCTCCGGACGACGTCAAGGCGGAGGTGATGGCCCTCATGGGTGTGGGGCGCTGCACCCTGCGTCTGGCGTGCCGTCCCGGCGAGCTTCCGGAAACGCTGCGGCAGGGCCTGGGGGAGCTCTTCGCCCCCGTGGGTGGCGCACGGACGTTTCTCCTCGCCCCCCTGCGGTTTGAGGATGCGAGAGAGGCGGCCGAGCTCAGCGATTTGGATGGGGACCGATTCATGGTGGCGGTGGCGCGGCACGACGTGGAATTGCTCGCCGCGAACCCGGGAACGCTCGACATGCTCTTGGATGAGTTCGCGCGCTCGGCGACCCTGCCCGAGAGCCAGAACGAGTTGTTCTCCCGGGCGTGCCTGCGGCTGTGCTCCGAGCCGGACGCCGACCGCGGTCGCGGGGCAACGTACAGCCCAGCCGAGCGCAGGGTGGCGGCCGGGCGGCTGGCCTTCCTGTCCGTGTTCGCGAACCTCGAAGTCGTCGCGCGGGGTGACGCCCCCAGCACCGCGCTTCCAGCCACGTCGGCCCTGGGGGAGGACCAGGCGCACGGCCGGTCCCTCGACGTCGGACTCCCGCTGATCAGGTCGGCGCTCGAGGGAGGCGTGTTCGCGGGCGCCGGCGGAGGCCTGCACGTGTGGCGGCACCGACGGTACCGGGAGTATCTGGCCGCGTGGTACATGCACCACCGCAACCTTCCCCTCGCCCAGGTGCGGGCGTTGCTGCTGCATCCGGTCGACGGGCGGGTGGTGCCGCAGCTCGGCGAGGTCGCGTCGTTCCTGGCGAGTATGCGGGCCGACGTGCACGACCTGCTGGTCGAGGCCGACCCCGTCACGTTGCTGCGAAGCGACCTCGGCCTGCGTCGCCCCGAGGAGCGTGCCCGGGTGGCCGCGGCCCTGCTGGCGCATTTTGAGAGCGGGGACCTGGTGCAGAGTGACCGCGGGCTCGGTGTTCACCTGCGCAAGCTCGCCCACCCGGAGCTGGCGGACCAGTTGCGCCTCTTCATCCAGGACCCGGCCCGCAACCGCGAGGTGCGCTGGTTTGCGCTCGACGTGGCAGGCGCGTGTGGGGTCCTGGCCCTCGTACCCGAGTTGCTGCACCTTGCGCTCAACCGCAGGGAGGACCACCACCTGCGGCAGGAGGCGGCGCGCGCCGTCGTCGAGGTGAACGACGAGGCAGGCGTGCGCGCCCTGCGCCCCCTGGCGCTCGCGCAGGGCGACGACGACCCCGACGATCAGCTCAAGGGGATCGCGCTGCTGGCCCTGTGGCCGCGCTTCCTGAGTGCCGAAGAGTTGTTCGGCGTCCTCTCGCCGCCAAAGGTGCCCAACCTGCTGGGCAGCTACAAGGTGTTTTTAGGTGAGTTTGGCCGCGAGGAGGGGGAAGGGCCGAGGTTCGTGGCGGACCTGCGCGACGAGGACGTGCCGCGTGCCCTGGCCTGGGCGCGAACGCACACGGGGGGGCGATGGTCGCTCGACGCGGCGGCACAGGCGGCGGACGCCGTGATGTCCCGGGCATCACGTCTGCTCGACCGCGACGACGTGGCGCACCCGTTCGTGGACAATGTGCTGGCGCGCTGGGTGCGGCACACCCCGGGGGTGGGAGCGTCGGTGCCGGCGCTCGAGACCCAGTTTGTGAAGGACCTGGAGGCGGATGCACCCACCCGCCGACGTCTGCTCGCATTGCTGCTCGAGCGCTCGGAGGAGGCTCAGCTCGACCATTGGAGCTGGCGGGCCTCCAGCCGCGAGTACGCCCGCCCCGAGGACATGGCCTGGCTCGTGGAGTTCGCCCGTCAGGCTCCTCGCCCCCAGGCGCGAGCGGCTCTCAAAATCGCTGCCCGGCTCCTTGACTGGAACGACGCAGAGGCGCGTGACCGCTGGCGGGCACTGGGGCGGGAGTGGGAACTCGCCCGCGAGGTTCTCGACGTCGATGCGTGGGAGGCCCGCGCGTTGGATGACGAGGTGGAACCCGAGCCGCCGGAACCCCAGGCGCCCACGCCCCCTCCGGTCGAGGAATTCGTGCGTGCCGCCGAGGCCCGGTTGGGGCCTGGTACGTGGTTCGCGCTGCTTCACCGGCTGCGGGAGTCCGGAGGGCCGAGCCGGCCCTTTGACCTCGATGTCCTCCAGGCGCCGGCATGGGGTGAAGCGGATGACGCCCTGCGCGGGCGGGTGTTGCGCCTCGCCGCACGGTTCCTGCATGAGCAGGACGCCCCACCACTCAAGCGCCTGGTGCGGACCACCAAGGTCCTGGGGGACTTCGCCGCGGTGGGGGCGGTGCACCTGATCAACCTGGGCGCGCACGGCGAGATGACGGACGAGCTGTGGGCGAAGTGGGCGGGCGTCGTGCTCACGTTCCCGGCCGGAAGCGACGGGCCCGAGAGCGCTGCGCACCAGCCTTTGATTGAGCAGGCGTACCAGGCTGCACCCGAGGCGACGCTGCGTGCCGCCCTGATGGAGGCGCGGGCGGAGGACGGGGCCTTCGGCACGGTGTTCGTGACGCGCAAGCTCCGCGCCGTGTGGGACGACCGCCTCGACGAGGGGTTCTCAGCCCTGCTGGGTGGCCGGCGCCTTGACCGGGCCTGGGGGAGTGTGCTGTACGAGCTGCTGGAAAGGGGCAGCGTCCGGGCGCAACGGGTCGCGAGGAGGTACGCGCGCCTAGAGGACTCGGCCGCGCCGCGGGCCGTCGCCGCCATGCAAGCCCTCCTCGCGTTTGATTTCGAGCGCGCCTGGCCTGCTTTCTGGAATTCAGTGCAGCGCCGCCCGGCGTTTGCGGAGGCCGCCCTGACCGCGTATGTGAACCTGCGCCACGGCTCCGGACTGGCCGCCCGTCTGAACGAGGCGCAGGCGGCCGACCTGTTTCTCTGGCTCGCGGACCACGTTCCTCACGCGCAGGACTCCGAGCCCCTGGAGGCGGACTACACGTCCGGCCTGCGCGACGGCCTGGTGAGGTTGCGTGAAGAACTGCTGCGCAACCTCCAGGCGCGCGGCTCGCGGGCTGCCTGCGACGCCCTCGCCCGAGTCCGGGGCGCTCGGCCCGACCTCGCGTGGTTGAAGTGGACGCACCTCGAGGCCCTCGCCGAGTGGCGCCGCCGCACCTGGGTGTGGAGCACGCCCGAGGTGCTCCTTGACCTTGTCGCACGGGCGGAGCGCCGTCTGGTACGCAGCGACGACGAACTGCTCGAGGTCGTGCTGGAGTCGCTCGAACGGCTGGAGCATGGGCTCGTGAGGCAGGAGACGCCGCTCGCGGAATTTCTGTGGAACACCTGGGTGGACGAGCAGGACGACGAGCGGTGGAAGCCAAAGGACGAGGAAGCCCTGTCCAATTGGGTCAAGCACCACCTGCAAGAAGACCTGGGCGGGCGCGGGATCGTCGTGGGGCGCGAGGTCGAGGTGCGGCGTGGGCAGTTCACGGACGTCCATGTGACCGCCCTGCGCCCCACGCGCGCGGGCGAGGTGGGCGATCCCGTCAAGGTCATCGTGGAGGTCAAGGGCTACTGGTACTCGACCCTGGTGGAAAACCTCCGCACCCAGCTGGCCGAGGGGTACCTGGGGGACGGCGAGGTGAGCCGCGGTGTCTACCTCGTGGGGTGGTACAACAGCCCGCTGTGGCACGACCGGCCGCGGAAAACATGGATGGCCGAGAAGCTGCGGCGCGACCTCGACGACCGGGCGGCCGCCGCGTCGGTCGAGGGGCGCCGGGTGGTGGCCCGATTGATCGACGTGCGCCCGCCTATCCCCTCCACCGGGCGCCGCCGGAAGGCCTGACCTCTACTCGCCGCGCAACTCCGCCTCGGCGACCTCTTCGTGCGAACGCTCGATGTTGTGTCTTGCCCGACGCGCGAGGTCATCGTAGAACCGCCACGCGAGGCTACCGGGCCGGGCTGCCTCACGTGCCGCCGCCGCGCGCCGTTGCAGGTCGATGTCCTGCGGAAACGGCTCGCCGTAGGGGCCGTGCCGCTCCCCGAACAGGGCGGCGTGATGCAGGGCGGAACTCATGCGGCCCAGGGCGGCCTCGCCCAGGAGCTGTGCCGCCTCCAGTGCCTGGGCCACGAACCCGGGGAAGGCCAGTGCCAGGTCCTCCGGCATGTGCTCGAGGACAGCCTCCAGCGCTTCCAACCGCTCCTCGTTGAGGTCGCTCAGCCACTCGGCGATGGTGTTCACGCCGAGGTCGGGGTCGAGCGCGGCGAGCTCTGCGTAGACCTCAGCGCGGCTCCGGCGCGTCGCCCATCCCCCGGCGAGCGTGGCGTCTCTTGCGGTGCGGAGCCAGCGGCCCAACTCCGGATGTCCGGCCAGGGGTGTGAGGGCTTCGCATAGCCCGCCGAACGGCACGGCGTCCACTTCACCGCCATTGGCCAGGTCCGCACGGTTGAACAGGCTGGTGACCAGGGCCTGGGGCACCACCCAGGCGGTGGCAGCAAGGGCGCTCTGTACGACGTGATCCTCCCAAGATGGCAGGACCGTCAGGCGTTCGAGGAGCGCGTGGTGGTCTGCTTCAGAGAGCGTGTGGAACGGTACACCGTGCTCGTCATCGAACAGCGAGGCGAAGTGCGCACCGAGGTTCGCGTCCCTCCCGATCGGGAGGGACCACGCGAGTGCGAGCGCGTCGCCCGCACGCGTTCTCGCCAGGGCCCGTAAGGCGTCGACGGCCTGAAAGCGCACGGACGCGGCTGGGTGGGTCACCAATGCTTCCAGGGCCTTGAAGTCCCCCGCCGACCACGCCTTGTCCTGGGTGTACCAAGCGTAGGCGTGGGCCACCCCGGCGGCCTGCACGGCCGTGCCCTGCCGAGCGAAGCGGATGGCTGCCGTGGAGGTGCGTGCATTCCCCTCAGCCCACGAGGCACCGAGCAGCGAGCCCAACCCCGGATTCAGCACGCTGTCCGGTCGGCTGAACAACACATCGAGCCACGCCAGGCCCCCGCGAGGGTCGAGTCGCGCCAACTGTTCCAGAAGCGCACTGGGCTCTGGATCCTCGCCTGCCCGGGTCAAATTGGTGACGACGTGCTCAAGCGCCACAACCATGTCCTCCACCGACCCGTGGCGCGCCAGCAGCGCTTTCGCCACCTCCGTCCGTTGCCGAGTGGCACGTTGGCTGCGTTCCTTCCAAGATTCACGCCCCTGTTCCCCAGGCGGCGGGTACTCGCGCACGGCATACGAGCGCAACAACGCCCGCACCAGGTGCACATCCTCGTCCTCGTGCAGCTCCTCCAAGAGCGCATTCGCACGGTCACGCACCGTCGCCTGCTTGGCAAACCGGCGGGTGTGTGTCAGCAACTCTCGCAGCCGCACGTGTTCGATCGGCGACGCCCGCCGGGTGAGGTGCGCGAGACGGTCGAGCGCACGAACCTGCTGGCGTTCCCAGGCTTCACGGACGTCGCTGGACACTTTGCCGCCATATGCCATCTGGGCACCTCCCAATGCACGTTTAACGCTTGCGAGGACCCGCAGCCGTGTTCGGTCCGGTGCCGACTCCGCGGCGCGCGTGGCGAGGTCCAGCACACGCTCGCGCAAAGGTGCCGCGGCATCCGGCACCACGAAGAAGGTCCGGACATGAAAGTAACCGGCTGCTGCTTCGTGTTCGCGCACGCCCGTTTCGAGCAGCCTGTCCGTCACGTCGAGTGGGGAGTGCGCGTGATTGTGTGTACCGGGCTCAGCGAAGATGGGCGCGAAAGCGTCGAGCACGGCGGCATTAAAAGCCAGGGGTTTTTGGGCCGAGAGCCCGATCAGGTCTTGCAGAACGCGGACAGGATGGTCCGGGTGGACATTCAGGGCGCGGCCGTCCCCACAGCCGAGGCGCCAGAGCAAGGGGATGACGTGTGGAACATAGGTGCGGTGCAGCGCCACGTCCCTGAGCATGGACGCTATAGCCGAGCGCAGCGCAACAGACAGGCCCACTTCGGACCCGTCAGCCAACAGCTCGGGGTGAAGCGTCAAGGTCAGTTCGACCAGTTCGAGAATGCGCTCCGGCTGCACTGCGGCGGCCGGCCGCAGGGCTTGCAGGAGTTGGTATCGTCCCCAAGGGAGCCTTGAGGAGAGGTCGGCCCGAATTTGCACCCACACGTCCGCCAGCAGGTCGGTAGACTCGCCCACCGATTCACCGATCCTCCAGTCGAGTTCTGCGAGGTTACGGATGATCGTGTCGGGCACGAGCGGAGCGAGGGCATCGAAGGCGCGGCGTGCGAAGCCGGTCGGCCGCCCCGCCTGCCAGCAGGCCTCGGCGAGGAGATGGTCGCTCAGGACGTCGGGCGTGATCTTGACGAGGCGCCCCCGCCGCAGTAGAACCCCGTGCTCCTCCAGCGTGTCCAGGGCGCGTGCGATCTCCTCGGGCGTGAGGTCGCACAAGCGGGCGCCCGCCTCGAGCAGGGCAGGGTCCGTTCGTGTCAGGGGGCTGGCGGCCGCGACAAAGGCGAGCACGCGCCGGCAGGTGGCCGGGTCAAGGTGCGCCGTGACCTCCCCCTGCAACACGTCGAAGAAGCGGCTGTACACGACGGCGCGGAAGTCCTCGTGCCGTTCCAGTCGGGCGGGGTGCACGTCGCCGCGGGCGAGCAGCTGACCCCCGATGACGAGGGCGAGCGGGCTGCCCCCCGTCGCGGCTACCAGGTGCGGCGCGAGGTGTGCGGCGGACGGGCCCAGCGCCTGCCGGGCCAGGGCGGACAGGTCGGCGCCTGACAGGCGCTGCAGGCTCAGCACGTGCACCTCACCTCCCTCGAAGCCGACCCGGTGCGCGAGCGCGAGCAGCCTCTCCTCGGCGTGTGGCCGCGCCGCGAAGACCACGAGGGTGTCCGGTTGTCGTCGGCGCGCGAAGGCGAGCAGACCCTCCAGATCGTCGCGGGCGTGCGCGTCGTCTACCACCAGCACGAGGGGAAGTCCCTCGAAGTCGGTGAGCGCGTCGAGGTCGAGGGGCGCGCGTTCGAGCAGGAAGCGCACCGTCACGCCGGCTGCGCGGCGCCGCAGCCGGTCGCTGAACGCGCGCAGCAGTCTCGACTTGCCGAGGCCGCCTCCCGCCGACATGAGTACGAGCCGCGCGCCCGGTTTGGCTGCCTGGTCCTGCAACGCGCGGAGATCGGCGTCACGCCCGACGAGGGTCCAGTCGTGCCGGAACAGGCGGCCCGGGCGCACGAACGGCCCGAAAAACGTCTCGGCCGGAACGAAGGGGCTGGGAGCGTCGAGCTGCAGGAAGGCGCGGCGCCACTCCCGCCCGAAGTGCGTTTGCACCAGCTGCCGCGCCGGGTCCGGCGGGAGGCAGCGCACCTCGCGGGCCACGTCATCCGCGTCCCAAATCGTCCAGCCGGGTGCGTTCTCGAGAACGCGCCGGGGGGTGGCGGTGGCGACGCTCGCCAGCAGCAGCATGTGCTCGTCGGCGGGGTACCGGGCCTCCTGAAGGGTTCGCTCGGCGTCGCTCCGGGTGAACCTGCGCCACCGTCGGCACTGGATCACCCGGCGACGCCCCCCGGCGAGGTCCGCGATGAGGTCGATGCCGTCCTGCTTGTCACCGGAAACACCCAAACGGGCGCAGCGCTGCACACCGGGCTGGAGTCGGATCAGGTCGGCGCAGAAGCTCTCGAATTCGGAGGGAGCCAGGTCGCCAAGGGGCAACAGGGGAGGTGCGGTCGTGAGCGGGGGCGTCCGCTTCGCGAAACGCGTCGGCATGGCCCATTCTAGCACTACTTAAACACGGATTTTGGCGTTGTGGACGGCTTCTTCGCGTGTCTGGCAGGCTGGAGCATGCCCGTCGCTCAGGACCATGCTCTGCCCGTTCGGCGCTTCCTACGTCCCTTCCAACGGGTCCTGGGACATACTCGGCGCCGCAAGGGGTGTCCGCTGTACCTGCGCGGCTTAATGTCCCCCCTCGAACGCAAGAGCCTGCAACCCCTAGCTGAACATGTTGCTCCTGGCGAGTACGCCCAACTCCACCATTTTGTGACGGTCAGTCCCTGGCAGGATGAACCGTTGGGGGGCGTGTTCGCGCGCCAGGCCCAACGGTTGGTGGGAGGTCGAGACGCCGTGTTGATCGTGGATGACACGGCGTTCCCGAAGCAAGGCGGATGCAGTGTGGGGGTCGCCAGACAATATTGCGGTGTGCTGGGCAAGGTGGCGAACTGCCAAGTGTTGGTCTCGCTGACCCTCGCCAAGAACGACCTTCCGGTTCCTCTGGCGCTGCGTCTGTTCCTCCCCAAGGTGTGGACCGACGATGCACCGCGGTGTGCGGCGGTCGGTGTCCCGCAGGGACACCGACTATTCCTGACCAAGAAGCAGGTGGCCTTGCAGGAGATCGACCGGGTCCGGCGGCAAGGTGTGACGTTCAAAGTGGTGGTGGCCGATGCCGGGTATGGAAATAGCGCTGAGTTCCGCCAGGCGCTTTCTGCTCGGGGGTTGACCTGGGCGGTTGGTGTCCCAGCCACGCAAAAGGTGTACTCCACGAACGTGGAACTGCTGACAGGGAGGCGGTCCAAGACGGGGAGACTTCTGGTACCCATTCCCAATGAGAAACGCATCTGCGTTTCTCAACTCCTGCTTTCTCTCCCGCCCCACCAGTGGATGTCACGGACCTGGCGCACGGGCACCAAGGGACCTCTGCGGGCCCGTTTTGCCATCATGCGGGTTCGCGTGGCAGATGGAGGTGAGCAGCACGACGGTTCACACCTTCCCGGGGAGGAAGTCTGGGTGGTCGGAGAACGCCGTTCCACTGGGGAGCGCAAGTACTACCTGACCAATCACTCAGCCAGGACGACGAAGATCGAGATCATTCGGGACATCAAGGCGCGCTGGTCCTGTGAACAGGTGTACCAGCAGCTCAAGGAAGAACTGGGGCTCGATCACTTCGAAGGGCGCTCCTGGCGAGGTCTGCACCACCACGTTCTGCTCTGCATGATGGCCATGACCTACCTCCAAGCCCTTCGGTTCAGTGGTGGGCAGACGGACCTGATGACCTTACCTGCTGCACGACGGCAATTCGGTCAACCACTCCCCAGGCCCTCCACTGCGTTTTCCACCCGTGATCCGCCGTGTTGGGCACCCCTAAAAGCCGTTTCCAACGTCAAAATCTGTGTTTAAGTAATGCTAATCTTTAGGGCTTTCCTCATCCTCGCTGGAGGCTTTCACGCCCGAATCGTTTTGAGCCAAAACTCTGTGTGGCCCCCTCAAAGTGTTGATCAATGCTTCAGGATCAAGGTTGAGCGGAGTTCTCAGTCCCCCCACTTTTACAGCTCTCGCTATTTCTCCCACCAACTCTGCTGCTAAATATTCGATCGAATCATCGAATATTAAATTTGCTAATTCTTCATTGTCCTCTATGCCGGATCGAAAATCTATTTTGTAGTTGGCGCTTGCCATTATTTTTATGCTTCCAACCTCGTTTTGACTTTCAACTTCTATAAATCTAATTTGGAACTCGGCTCGTGACTGAGCAGCGCCCTTCAACTCTTCGATCAAGACACCAGCATCAGTCACTCTTCCCTGCACTTGCGTAAGGCCAGCACCGAGAAGTGAGGTCATGTCCCAATTGGCCTTTGGGAAGGTGGTAGTAACATACTCTAGATTATCTCTAATTTCAGGCATATGCTTTACCAAGCTCAGACCATACACTGGTGCTTACAGACTCTTCTGTAACCAACGTTCCTCCACGTTCTCCACTTCCAAGTCTGACTTCATATCTACGTCCTTGCACTCCATGTTTAGCAACTTGGACCCTAGGAAAAGGAGAGGGGTTGATGACAAAGCCTGACTCCCTCGTGCTGTCGACTCTGCTTCCATAGGCCTTTCCTGTGAGGGTAATATTCTGAGCGCGTATTGCTTTTACTTCTGAGGAAAGGACGTCATAGCCTCGGCGAAGCTCCTTTGCTACATCCGATACAAAGCCAAAATATGTGACATGTCCAAGGGCGGAGTGCTTATGCTCAATAGGTTTCACAATTGGTTTGATCTTTATTCCAGCATCTGGCAGATGTGCCTCTAGTTGCTCATCTCCTGGTTGTAACCAAGATATTTGTGTTCTTTCGGCTTCATCGTCGAAGAACTCCACCATAAGCACAGCGGCCAACTCCGGCTCGCCAAATACGGAACGAATGTCTATCTCTGCTCTCTCAAATTGGCTGAGTCGTCTCTGGGTGATACGGACGACCATCCATAGCTCTCCGTCATCTCGCATACTTGCATAAGAGAGTAAGTAGAGGTCGCCCATTTCATTCTTGGCGCTGAACAGCAGTGGCTGATCCAACTGCACATACACTTTCTGTACAGTCAAATGTCCAACGGTAGGGATAAATGTTGCCGTCATCTGCGTACCCTCCTTGAGATGTCTACGCCGTCATACAACCACAGGTCGTAGTGCTCGAGGCTTACTTCTGAGTCTGGCGTGTGCTCAATTTCGCCATCTTCAGGCGTCAGGTCATAAATCATTACCCTCCACTCACTGACACCCTTTACACGTTGCATAACCTCACTTTGCCTCGCGGCCTCTAAGTCCGGTTCAGATAGATACCCAGAGAGGCCAAAGTGACCACATGATGGCTCGTCAGGAGGAACGAAGGTTTTGTAGTCGACGGGGCGCTGGTGATTTTTCTTGTTGTCGAGGTTACCCCGGGTCTGGAACCGGTAGTAAGGCCCGCTGTGCTTGTACGAACCCGCCGGGCAGCCGGGTGGAAAGTCGGGGGGCCAGGTCACAAGAGCAGACTACCAACGTCCGCCCTGTTCCGCTGCAATCTTGCACAGGGTTCTGCTGGATCGTCTCTGACACTGATTTTCACCTCCACAACTCCTGCATGAGCGCCCTCATTCGTTCATGCGTGCGGTATTTGGCGTAGTCCAGGCCGACGGAGACGTACGGCCCCGGCAGCATGTACGCTCGCCCACTGCACCCAAACTGGAGCAAGCGGCCGGGGGGAAGGGCGTCCAGATAGGCTTTGAGCTGCTCAGGGGAGAGTGCATGTGGGCCTGTGCCGAACTCCACAAAAGACGAGTGCCGAGACGTCGTCTCCGCTCACCCCACAAGCTGATGGTCAGCTCTACCATTCTGTAGCGAGCGTCATGCGGCACGGTGGTGCCGGAGCAGCCTCTCGCGCAGGTAGAAGGCCCGCGCCGACCCCGTCCTTTTGGCAGCAGTCAGCAGGTCGAGGCAGGCCCCGTAAGCCATCCTCGGGATCCTGCCGGAATGTTCGCCCAGGTATCTCGCCACTGCCGTCTCTATGTAGAACGTGGCGTTCGCCGTCAACCTGTAGTGGCTGTCCTCCTGCCGAACGTGGGGGGCGAGCACCTGGACGCCTTCCAAGAAGAAATCTTCAGGGAAGGTGTAGATCAGGGAGGCCAGGCCCTCGAGGACGTCCGGATGCCCTCCGGTTTCCGCCACGAAGCGGAGGATCGCCGCCTTTCCGCCACGTAGCGGGCGCGTCTGACGTGCCACGTCGAGATTCCAGTCGGTTCCGGCATGCATGAAATCGCGGAGGAGTTCATGCACCGCCCGGTCCCTTCGGCCGTAACTCTCCGGGTCATGCTCGCGGGCCAACTTCTGGACGGCGGGCGTCAGCCCCTCCCAGATGCGCCAGTATTCCTCTATAGAACCGGCCTTCTCACAAGCGGTGAACAGCCAGGTCAGGAGCCAACGCAGGAGGTTGGGAGAGGTAGAACACACTTGCCGGAGAGTATCGCCGAAGACCCGATGGGCCTCCGGGAGCGTGGCGAGGAAGGCGGCGAACCGTTGCTCGAACTTTGTTCGGTCCTTGTGTGGAAATTTCTCCCGGTTCCCCTCGGAGTGTCGGCGACTCAGCGCGTCATCCTCCGCGAGCAGCATCAACATGCGCCGGTAGAGGCCGATGTGGAAGGGGTCCGCCGAGCGGTCGGGAACCGTCAGGCACGGGGGGAGCATGAACCACGGACTGTGGGTGGTGAAGTCCACCGCGTCCAGATCCCCAGGGGGCGGGGCCGCGAGGAAGTTGCGCCTGAAGGTCGCCAGGTCCTGCTGCAGATGCTCGGCGAGTCCGGTACGCTCAGCAACTGATAGTGCATGGTGGCGCAACTGCCAGCGCCGTTGAAAGGAACTCTGCTGGAAGCGCGCGTACTCCAATGTCCCATTTATGAGCTGCTGGGCCAGCCCAGGGTCATCCTCCCACAGGTAACGTCTGATGCCGTTGGCCGCCCCTTCCCGGACGGCACCGGACGGGTGGGTCAGGGCCGAGACGAGCTGGGCGACGATCCTGTCCCGTTCCTCGGGCGTCCGGGCACGCCTGAGGAACAGCGGGAGGGCCTCGGCGATCGGTCTTCCGTCCTCCAGAGTCCCGTGGGTATCCCCCTGGATGTCGTCTTCGTCGCTGAAGTCGTTCAATACCTGTTGGAAGAGTTCCTGCGCCCAGCGGAGGTCGTCGGGGCTCAACTCCGAGTGGTGCGCCTGAAATACGGCGGCGACGCTCTCCAGAAGACGCGTCCTGTGCATGAAGCGTTGTTCCTCCGTGCTCAGTGACTGGAGGGCCGCCCGCACCCTCGCGAACGCCACAGTGGCGGGGCCTTCATCCTTCGGTACTCCCCCGCGTTTCCTCGCACGACCCGGCTCTCCGGCCGCCCAGAGTTCGCCGAATCGGCGGTTCGTCTCCCCGTTCTCCTGTTGGAGCCTCTTCAAATCCTCGGCGAGCGGGCCTCCGCGGACGAGGACGGTCCCCGGCTCGGGTCCGGCCTCGAACTCACATTCCCGCACGTCGATGCGGTGGAGAAGGAAGCGCTCGCTGACCGTCCCACGGCACGCCCTCTTGACGGCATCCACGGCGGCGAACGCCTGTTCCTGCAACTCTGAGAACTGCAGGCGCACGATCAGGTCTTCCAGGCCCTCCCTCCGCCACGGTCTCGCGTTCGACCGGTTGCGTTCGTCCGCGAGCAGGAAGGAGAGTTCATCGCCTGGGAACGCCATCCCCGAGAGGCGTGACGTGTTGCTGCTGTCGTGTGTCCTGCGGGACAGGTCGAACTGGTAGAACTCGAGCACACTGAGGATCGGGAGCGCCACCTCCCCGTACAGTCCGGGGAAGCCGGTGGCCAGGGAGCCCAGCACGGCAAACGGCGCAACCGAGTCGCTGTGCCGCAGGATGTGGTCGAAAACGTGGCGGAGTTGCTCCCTAACCTCGGTGCCCCTGGCCTGCTCGGAAAACTCAATGAGCTGGTTTTCCAGGGCGATGAGGGCGCACTTGACGACTCCGGGAAGATTGCCGAGATCGCGGTACGCGCTCCACAAATCAGGCGAGGCATAGACCTGCCTGGTACTGCCATCCCTCAACGGGATTTCGACCTCCCACATGTCGTGGTGCCGATCCTGCTCCGGGGTCCCGTCGAGAAACTCGGCGTAGCGGCGGACGCCCTCGTTGCACAGCTCGAGGATGAAGTTCAACCCCTTCCAGAAGTGGAAGCGCAGCAGCCAGACGAACGGCCCCTTGGCCCCACTCACCAGGCCGTAATCGTGTCGGGTCCCTCCCAGGCCGAAGATGTCGTCGATGTCCCGCCGTCCATAAGGTGCGAACCGCAGCCGAGCGTCGTCGTCCTCGTCATGGTCAGTCCATGTCCAGCGTGCCAGGGCGATCAGGTCGTCCGGGTGTGACTTCGCGAAAAAGGCGCCCTCGAGCCCTCTGAGCGCGATGTCTTCGAAGGTGTTGGCGTAGCCCGCACGGTCCCGACCCTCCGTCAGAATGTCCTCCTGTAGGAAGTGGCGAAATTCGTCGGGCGTGGCCGCCGCCGTCCGCAGAACGACACGAAGCAGCGTCTCCGTGAGCGGGCTCCTCCGGTGATCCGTGCGCCGGACCCGCAGCAGGTGCACCGCCAGGAGCCCGGCCTCCCGGCTTCCTCCCGGAGGATCACCGGCCAGTGGAATGGCCCGGGCGAACTGCTCGAGGAGCGCGACGACGTTCGGCAGGAGCGCCTCCGGAAGTGCGTCGGGGCGGCCTTGCAGGAAGGCGATGACGTCCTGCCAACCCTGTCCGTAGGGTCGGAGCGACGCCAGGCGCTCGTCACCACCGACCTCGCCCGGCGTCTGAGCCACGACACGCAGCGTGAAGCACAACCGGTCGAGCATACGGGCGCCGTTCGCCATCAGGTCGCCCTGGAGGGCGCCCAGGAAATCAGCCGGATGGTCCGACAGGAGGATGGTCGCCAGCACCTCGTCCTGCCAGTGGTCGGGGATGGTCGGCTCCCTCAGAAAGGACAGGAGAACTGTCGAGAAGTCGGCCTCCTCACCCAGGGCCCGCTGCAACCAGAGCCTGAAGGCCCGGACCATCGCTGGCTCGCTGCCGACCGCCTCAAGGAACGCCGCGTCCGCCCGGAGCGACCGCCGGTACTCGAGGTCGATGAACTCCTCGATGGCCCAGTCCTCGAGCACGTCGTGGGCCGGATAGACCAACCCCTGCTCCTGCCTGAGGACTCCGTCTCCCTCCAGCCCCACGACGGCGTCGGCGTCGTAGTCGGCCTGGGGAACACCGTAGACCATCCGCTTCGCCCGGTCCCGCGCGATGGCGATGAAGGTCGTACGTCGTCGGAGATCCTCTCCGCGGCGGCGCCCCTCGATGACCCACGACCAGACGAGCTGCCGGAATTCACGTTCGCCGTCGCCCTCACGTAATTCGCCGCCTCTGCTGACTGCTTGAACCGCCAGGGAAGCGAGATAGGGGTTCCGGAGCAGTTCGAACAACCTCTCGTTCCAGCCCACCTCGGCGAGGCCGGGCTGAGCCTCGATCAGCTGCGTCAGCTCTTCCGGTGTGAAGTTCGGGATCGTGGCGACATGCTCGGCGGTGAGGTACCGCGCCAGCCCCGTGCACAGCAACTTGGGAACGGCGTAGTCGCGGGCCGTCATGACGACGACCCAGCCCCCGGACTGCTGAAGAAAGGCCAGCAGTTCCTCGAAGGCGGACGTCACCTCAAGCTCCAGCACCTTCTCCAGCGACTCGAGGATCAGGTATTTGGTGGGGGACAGCGAGAGGGTCCCGGCGATGCGGTCCGGGCTCGCCGTCACGCCCATGGCCGTGAGAACCTCGTCGAGGGTCGCTTTGCCCAGCTGCTCCGTCCGCAGGGCGAAGACCGGTGCCGAGCCCGACCACCTGCGGGCCAACTCCCTGGCGAGAGCGGACTTCCCGGTTCCCCGCGCGCCGCCGATCAGCAGATACGGATGCCTCCCGACGCGGGTCAGCAGGTCGAGGACGAGCTCGGCGCGCTCGACATGTGCCCCGGCGATGTCGGTCCTGATGTCTCGCAGAACCCATTCCGTGCGTTCCGCGAGCCGCTGCAGGTCGCGCTGGGTGTCCAGCGGCCCCAGATGGTCGAACAGGGCCCGGATGTCTTCCGGGAGATTGTCGACGGTCACGACGCCCGCGTTCATGTCGAGGGACCCGATGTGGTCGAGCACACGGGACCAGACGAGATGGGGAGGGCTGTCCGACCGCTGGGCGGTGAGCGAAAGAATCGACTGGAGCGTTCCCCCGCACTCCTGGTCCAGGTCGTAGCCGATGACGTGGAAGTGACGCAGGAAGTCCCACAGCTCACGGTCCGTCACCTCCCGGCCGCCGTTCGCCCGGGCGAGCTGCGCACGGAGCACCTCCAGTTTCCGGCGTTTCCCCTCGCTGCTGAACCGGGCCGTCGCCACCCGGCCGAGGAAGTCGCGTTCGTCCTCGGAGAACCTCGCCCACTCCAGGAGTGGCGGCACGGTCCGCTGGTCGGCGGCCACGAGCGGACCGGTGATCAGGGCGATGGCGTCGTTTCCCCGCTCGAAGCCGTCGCTCCGGAAGTCATTCCACGCGGCCTGGATGACCTCCGCGAGGACCGCATCTCCGGCAGTGAACGACACGTCGTGTTTGATCTGGGCCAGCAGCCGGGCCCGGCGCCCGGTGGCCGGGTCCTCCACGGTGGCGATGAAGTCGTCGGTCTCATACCCCTGATGACGGCCCTGCAGCTTCAGGTGAACGATCGGCCAGGTCGGGAGGCAGGGCGCGTAGGTGCCGGTGAGCAGGTGGACCGTGAAGGCCGTCTGAACCCTGGCCTCGAAGGTCGGTCCTCCCGCTCCCGTCGAGAACGGGTTGCTGACCTGGGAGCGGGGCTCGGACACACGACGATCTTACCGGTGCCGCGTGGGCGAACGCCGGATCAATGTCGGCCTCCCCGGGGCTCAGGGGCCTCAATGCTGGGCGATGGGATCGGCGCGGGCACATTCGTCCAGCCATACTGCGCCTCCTTCTACAGCCGGGGTTGTTTCAGGAGGCCAGTGCCCGGACGGGGCATTCGGACGGCCGGCAGCTGCCCCCGCGGCCCCGCCGGCACATCCGAGGCAACGGGGCGCGCAGCTCGTCCCTACACTGGCACCATGCCTGACGACGCGAGAGACGTGGCAGCTGAGCGCCGGGACCGTGAGGCCTACTTCCGGAACGAGGTCCTGACGGACGACGAGCGCCCAGCCTTCACGGGGACGAGATATTTCGAGGTCGACGACCGCTATGTTTTTCGGTTGCGGCCGGACTGGCTCGCGGATCCGGAGACGGTCGAGCTGTCTACCAGCAAGGGGCAGAATCGCCCGTACCTGCGCAGTGCCAGGGTCTCGGTTCCCTTCCCGGAAGGGGAGGCCGAGCTGACGATCTTCTCCTCCTTGACGGAACCGGCTCACGCCTTCATTCCCTTCCGGGATGCCACCAGCGGCAGGGAGACCTACGGGGCGGCCCGGTACCTGGAGGTGAAGCGGGAAGACGACTGGGTGACCCTGGATTTCAACCGGACCTACAACCCCTACTGTGCCTATGGGGACCGCTGGAACTGCACGCTGCCGCCAGCGGAAAACATGCTGTCGGTTCTCGTCCCCGTGGGAGAGAAGAGGTACAGGGACGCCCACTGAGCCGGACCCGGCGAGCTGGGCTCCGTGTCGCGCGGGCAGTGCGGGCCGAGCAGGAGATGAGCCGCTTCCATAACCCGGGCCGGGAGAGCTGATTGGCTTTGCGGGGGATCAGGACGTGCTCCAGAACGTTGCTCAGCGCTCCCCCTGCTCCCTCCTCACGTCTGGTCTGCTGGCCCCATGAACAGCGCCTCCAGCTCCTCGACAGAGACCAGCGGGATCGCCGCCATCTGCGTCATCAGGTCGAAGGGCTGGGTGCTCATCACACACACCGGCGACACGGTCCAAAAGCCCTCATCCGTCATGCCAAACTCCCCCAATACCTCGGGGAGACGGCTGGCGACGAAGTCGGCGCGGCGCTGGTGCCGTTCCAGGAGCGCGCGTTCCCGCCCGCCCCTGGCCCGCCGCTTCCCCCGGATCAGCGCCTCGACGTCACTCGCCAACTCCACCGGCGTGCGGGCCACCGTGTAGTCCTTGCACTCGATGACCCACACCCGCCTCCGGTGGCGGTCCACGACGAGCACGTCGACGTCTCCCAGATCGCCCCCGTCCAGCACCAGTCGGAGTTTTCCGATCTTGCGGACGTTCTGGCGTACCTCACACCCGTGGCGCCACGCGACCTCGGCCACCATGGCGTTAAAGGTCACCGCCGCGGCCTCCCGCAACCGGTTCAGGGCACGCGACGCCTGCGGCCGCAGCGGGGCGGCCCGATCGGGAATGGACAGACGCCCGTCCCTAAACAGGCTGGAGGCCCAGTACTGCTTCGCGCCCTCCACCACCCGGTTGCCCCACACGATCTCCTCCCCCGCGGTGCCGGGAACCAGCAGCAGGGGACGACGCGCCAGGGACAGTTCACGGTTGAACTGCCAGGGAAACACGTCGGAGGGCCGGTAGGGCTCGGGCGGGGCCAGGAAGTCCGGCCGCGGGGTCAGGACCAGGGGGGCCAGGGCCAGCAGGACCTTTCCGAGCGGCCAGCCCGACCGCTCCCGCAACACCCGCAGGAACTCGGGGAGCGGCAGGCGCGCGTTCCGCCCCTCGAACCGGTCGCCGATGTTCTGTACCTCGTTCAGAAACCCCATCAGGTCCCGGAACGTCAACCCGTACAGGCTCCGGCAGACCTCGTCGATGCAGTCCAGCCTCCAGTCCGGCTCGGTCTCCTCCTCCGCCTCCAAGTGCCGGTAGCGGGCGGCGTTGTTCGCCTCCATGCTGCGGCTCAAGAGGACCGTGGCCTGGTCGGCACTCGCGGCCGCGTAGTCGGGTGCTTGGACCCGCAGGGCACTGTCCGGGCCGTACTCCGCCTCGACCCTCCCCAACCCGTGTTGCAGGGCGTCCCCCGCGACCCCGTAGTCCACGATCGCGACCGCCATGGCGATCAGCTCATCCACGAGCAGGAGGGACGGGGGCCGCCGCCCCGCCGGGGGTTCCGCTCCGCCACCACAAGTTCGATCAGGAAGCGCAGGGCCGTACTCGTGATGTGATGCTGGCCCTCGATTCGCCGGGCATAGGGGCCGTACGCGAGTTGCCGGGTGACGCCCGTGTGCGAGAGCCAGGCGACGTCGTGCCGCAGGGCCTCGTACAGGGAGAGCAGGGCCTCCAGCAGGGCCGGTCCGTCACAGGTGGCGAGGAGCCCCCGCAGCTTGTCAAACAGCAGCCCGTTGGCCTTCTCCATGATCTTCCGGTCGAGCCGGGGAACGGGCCCGGCGGTCCAGCCGGACTCGGAGGCGAGCGTTCGGCCCACCATCACCTGCGCGGCCTGCCACTCGGCGACCTGGACCAGCCGGGGACGGGTGAGGTTGCGGGGATCGAGTTCGGCGTTCAGGCCGAGAGGCACCGAGAAGATCACGCGCTTGTCGCCTCGGGGCGCGACGCGCTCGACGGCGGCGCGGGTCTGCTCCGGCGTCGGCGGCCGTCCGGTCACCAGCTCGGAGAGCACGTGGTGGGCGGCCGCGAGGAGGTGCCGTTCCGCCGTGTTGTCCGGCTCCCCGAGGAACTCCGCGAAGTCCTGGCCCAGCAGCAGGTGGGCCAGGCCGGCCTTTCGGTCCGCGAAGAGGCCGAAGTGGGGTTTGGACCGGTCTCGCTGGGCATGCACCAGCAGGGCGAGGGCAGGGCGCCCGAGCTCCGGCAGCAGCGGGAGAAGCTGCGGCAGCCACACGGCGAGGGCCTGAACGACGTCACCTGTCGGTCGGTCTGGATCCTCATCCTGTGGCTCCGCGACCTCCGACCCTTCTACGAGATTTTGCCCGTCCCCGTCGAGCACCCAAACCGCCGTTCCTTCGTGTTTGACCACCATGGCGCTGCGGCTCCAGGGGGACACGACTGGCAGGTAGACGCCGGGAGGGGCGTCCTTCGCCCGCTCGACGGGGAGAAGCGAGACGCCGTCCAGCCAGGGCACGATGTGCCGGTCACTGGCCGCCTTGACCTCGCGGCGCCACTCCGCGGCCTGCGCCGAGCCGAGCAGCAGCGGAGTTCCTGCTTCGAACGGGAACGACCGGACGAACTCATGCTGGCAGCAGAAGGCGAGGAGTTCCACCGGCGAGCTGATCTGCAGTTCGACCTCAGCGGCCAGAGCCTGCTGGCTCCGGTGCAGGCGATATAGGGCGAGGGGTTCCTCCCGGTAGGCGGTGGCGAAGGTCTCCAGATCGTCCAGTTCCAGCAGCAGCGTCGAAGCTCGCCGTACCGGGGCCATGCTGAAACGAAACGCGTCCCCCAGGTGGCCGACCACCACGAGGGTCAGGAGGTCGTGTGGTGGCAGGTCAGGGGGCAGGCTTGGGCGAACGTCCGGCAGGTCCAGTTCCCAGTGCCCGACCGGTTCCGCAGGGTTGACCCCGGCGAAAGGTTCCGTGAGGACGACGACGTGAAGCAGGAGTTCGGCATCCAGCAGGTGGAGGGATTGCCGGGCGCCCGGGAAGGGTGAGGCCTCCAGAGGCAGGTCAAGTTGGGAAACACCGAGACGGTGGAGGGCCAGAGCCGTACGCTGCTCGCTTGCCTGGGCTACGCAGGCCGTCAGGGCTTCGCTGACCCCGTGTTTTTGCGCGAGACGCACGACGGCCCTGACGGTGGCGGCGAGGAGCGCGTGGGGACAGGCGACAACCACCTCCTGTCCGCCCTGGACCAGGGGGCGCAGGAGCAGCGGGTTCCCCTGGCCTGCGGGAGAGGCGGGGGAGAGGCTGCCCAGCTTGAGACCGAGGTGGAGCAGCAGCTCCCTCGCGCCCACAAGACCGACCAGGGCGGCCAGTTCCGTCCGTTTGAAGGTTATCGCCCTCCTCACGCGGGAGAGCGTGGCGGAGTCGGGGAGCTGGGGGTGCACGGGCCCGTCCGCCAACCAGTGGGGCCCGGACGGTGGAGTGAGGCGGGAGAGGCTGGCGCGCCGGGCTACCGTGTCGGACAGGCGCAGGACGCTGGCGACGAGCCGGTGCGCCTCCCGGACGAACCCACGGGGCAGGGCCTCCGAGCCGAGTCGTATGGCGCCGACCAGGCTGGCCAGTACGCTCGGCCCCCCAGTCGTCGCCCCTGGGAAGACCAGATAAGGCCCCTCGTCAAAGTCGAACAGCTCCGTGAAGTGGTGCTCGTGGGGATCGTCCTGCCAGGCGATGGGGCCATCCCGCAGCAGTTCGGAGCATAGAAGTTGCTGGAGTTCTTCGCGTGCCGGACGGCGTCCTCCTGAACGGCACGCACAGGCGCCAGCGGCGAGCGCTTCCAGCTGCGCGAGCATGTGGGCATGCCCGGGAAGCAATTGCAGGCCTGCGGCCGTTCTCAACACCTCGGCGGCGGAGTAACCACGCAGCAGGGCCGCTATTTCACGGGCAGGAAGAGACAGGGCAGGGCTTTCGGTGACGGTGGACCTCTGGTGGCTGAGGATAAAGTACCCGGCTGTTGCTCCTCCACGAGTTCGGTAGAGACGGGCGGCAGGGCGCGTTCACGCTGGCTGACCAGCACTCCTACTGCACCCCTCACAGCTTCTGCCAGACCTCGACGGCCTTGAGGGTGCCCAATCCGAGCTGGGCCGCCACGGCTCGGGGGTCACCCGTCCGTTGCAGCAGCCGCAGCCCCGCCGCATTCCGCAGCGCCCGCCAGGCCTTGTAGGGCACATTGGCCCGTCGGCACAACAGGTACACGACCTTGCGGAGTTCGTACTCACTGCTCAGGTCGAACACGGGCCCGGTGGCCGCGAACAGTTCCGTGTGCCCCCGCTCCCGGCCGTACACCTCAAGGGCCGTGAGGAGTTCACCGTGGGCCTCGACCGTGCGGCCCAGGACACTGAGTTGCCCCGCCCGGGTGTCCACATCCGCCCAGGTCAAGTGCAGAACTTCAGGACCCGTGAGTCCCGCCTGGGCGCCCAGCAGGACCAGGGCCCGGTCACGAACACTGGCATGCGTCACCAGCCGCCGCACCTCATCCTCGCTGTACAACTCGCGGTGTTCCTCGGGCCGGTTGCTGGGGAGTTTCAACCCCACGAAAGGATTGGGACCGGGGTGGGCGCCGTGCTCGATCAGTAATCCGTAGAGGCCGCGGACCCGGGTGAGGTGGTTGTGGATGGTGGCGGGCGCGTGGGTGTGCTTCTGCACCAGGAGGCCGAGGTAGGCGTGGGCGTCCCGGGGCGTGGCGTTCAACACACTGCGTCTCTCCTCCTCAGTCCAGCGGAGGTAGGCGCGCAGGGAGGAGAGGTGGTTCTTGCGGGTGGCACTGCCGAAGTGACCGGGAAGCCCTCCAGCGATGAGGTCGAGAAAGGCCTCGTGATCGCCCCGTTCCAGGGTGCGCCATAGACGGGGGAGGGGAGACGCGGTCACCTCCTCAGAATATATACAAATAGGGTCACCCGCTCCCAGCGGCAATCTACTCCCCCTTGCTTGTGCAGGGCTCCGGCAGGTACCCAGGCATGCATGGGGGGAGTAAGCAGGCAGTTCCTCATGTTTCCAGGTGCCTCTTTCCAAGCTTGAGCAAGGGCCGGAGCAGGAGGACTTGCTGCGGGAGCAGGGAGACCTGACTGGGAGACGCTGACACAAGCGCGGGCGCTTGGAATTGTGACGTCTGAACCGTCCCTCTGCCTCTCTTCTTGCCCGGGTTTGCCGGGAAGTTGGGAATTTGGAAAGCGAGGCAAAGGCCTCTTTTGTATATATTCCAGCATATTCCTCAGCGGGGCCGGAGTTGGAACGTGCAGTTCGCCACCACCCGCCGGCTGGGGTTGAACGGTTGAATCATCAGTCGGGCCCTGACGCCCAGCGCCATGGTCAGCGTTTCCACCCACGGTCCCTGCGGGGTCGAGTACACCGCGGTCGCAACGAAGGTGTCCGGTGCGGACCGGACGACCCTGATCAGTCGTCCCACCGAGGCGTTCGTCAGGGAATCGTTGATGGTGCGGCTTAGGCCGCGGGCGTACTGCCCTGAAAGATGTAGCACCTACCACTGGTGGTCGGGGTGACCTTCACCGCGCTGACCCAGGCCGACCCCTTCAGCCCAAGCCGCACGCTGGTGGTGCCTTGACACGGACCGCCTAGCAGTGGTAGCTCTTGTTCCTGCTCACGGGCTGCGACGGCGCGCCGTAGGCGACGTACCACCTGACAGCAGTGTCGCTCTCGCCGGCCCTTCCGGGGGAGATGGTCACCACCTACGGCCGTTTTCCAGCGGGCGCCGCCGTCACGCTCGGGACGCGGACGGTGGCCAGCATGCCGGTGTCGGGACCTGCGCTTCACGGTGCCCGAATGCGCGCTGGCCGGCCCCACCGCACTGTGGGTCGGTCGTGGGGACAAGCACGTGCCGTCCTGGGGAGTCACAGGCAGGACACGCGCGCCCTGAATCTGCGGTCGGACGAGGGCGCCGCCATCACCGCCGACACCTCGGCTTGCGCGTCCTCTCGCCGTCCGGAAGACTGGGGCCGTGCCGTCGGCCGCGACCACCCTCCAGCTGTCTCAGATCACCGACGCCTTGGGATTCGAGCGCCTGTGCATGGACGCCTTGGTCCGCGACGGCCTGACGTACCTCCGGCAGTTGGGTGGCGGCGGCCCCGGGGATGGAGGACGGGACGCGGTGGGCACCGCCCCGGACGGCACCGAGGTGATCGCGGCGTTCAGCCTGCGCAAAGATTGGAACCGCAAACTCCTGTCAGACCTGAAGCGCATTCACAACCTCGGCCACCCGTGCGACCGGGTGGTCTTCGTGACCAACCAGCAGCCCGTTGTCGCTCAGCAGGAAAAGGCCCGCGTCTATGTCCGGGAGACCTATGGCTGGGCGCTCGATATCCGGGACGTGCAGTGGCTGTCCACCATGGCGGATCTCCACCCGGAGTTGCGCCAGAACCATGCCGGGCTGTTCCCGTTCGATCACATGAGGCGGCCGGTTCTGCCGGTCGACCTGGAGGCGCACGTCCGCAGCCTGGAAAACGCGTACCGCGTGTGGCGTGAGCAGTACTCGCCGTTGATGGCTGACGCCTACGAATTCGACCTCCACGCTCTGAAGCGGCCCCCACCGGCCCGCGGGAAGGTCGCGTCGCCCCCCGCGCCTGCCAGTCCGCCGCAGGTGCCGGTCACCGACCTGCCCGCCCAGGCGAAGGTCACGGTTCTGCTGGGCGAATCCGGATCCGGGAAGACGACGACCCTGTGGCGCATCGCGCTGGATCACGCGCACCGCTGGCTGGGGGGCCAAACTTCCTACGCCCCGGTGCTGGTCGACCTCAAGCATTGGACGCCGGACACGCCCATCCGCCACCTGATCGCCCGCGCGTTCACGCACGTGAATGCAGATCAGGACGCGGTGAACGCCCTGCTCCAGGGCGGCCAGCTCCTCCTCTTGCTGGACGGCCTGAACGAACTTCCCGCGTCGCCGGCCGAGCGCGGACAGGCCCAGCGGGACATCCACGCGTTCTTCCAGGGCCTGGGCGAACACCGGGTGGTCGTGTCCTGCCGCACCCCGGACTTCGAGCCCGCCTTCATCGCCGCGGATCAGGAGCACCCGCCGGTGACCTACGAGACAGCGCGACTCAGCGCGGCGCAGGTGCATGATTACGTGATCCGGCGCTTCCCCGGCGACCATGACTGCGCGCAAGCCCTCCTGACGCAGCTGCGCATCGACGACCGGGCGCTGTGGGACAACGCCGCGTCTTTCGTGCACCTCGCCCGGCTCCCGCTGCACCTGCAGCTCCTGGTGGAAGACTTCATGGCGACCGGTGAGGTGCCGCGCAACAAGGGCACACTGCTCCAGCGCCTGATCCGGCGCATGGGCCGAACCGCGGTCACCCGGCGCGCGCCGTACCTCGACGACCACACGCGGGAGTCTGTGCTCAGCACCGTCGCCCACCGCGGCGTCACGTCACAGCGCTACCTCACGTTGCCGGTCACGGTGGCCCGCCAGGGCGTGGCCGACGGCCTCACGGCCCTGATCCAGACGCACGAGCTCCCGTCAGACGCGAACGTGGCCGCGGTCTGGACCGACCTGCTGTCGGACAACTACCTCACCTTCACCCGCGTGGAGGGCGAGTCGGCCGTCAGCCGGGATCGGAACGAGGTGCAGTGGCTGCACCAGACGGTCTTCGATTACAGCCTGGCCCAAACCCTGATCCGCGCCGTCCAGCTGCTCGGGCCAGGCGACCAAGCGCTGCCCGCTCCGCTGGACAAGTGGCTGGCCACACTGCCCGAGATCCTGGATCAGCCGTGCCAGATCGCGTTGGGGCTGCTGCCGCAACAGGAGCGCGTCGTGCTGCTCGACCAGCTGGTGCGGCAACGCAATTCCCTGGCTGGCCGCGTGCTCGTGGGCGAGGAGCCGGCGGCGGCAGACCTCCTCATCGTGGAAAGCCTGGAACTGGTCTTGCAAGACGATCCGCGCGTTCTGACGGACTTGCGCCACGTGGCCCTGCTTCGGCCTTCGGTGGGTGTTGCTACGCGCCTGATTGAGGTCTTCCGGTACCGGTCTGTGGAGGAGAAACGGGAGATTGTCCGCGTGAACTGTGCATTCGCCATTAAGTATCAGGACACGCCGGCAGCGAGACGTGCCCTGCGAAGCGCGCACACGTGGCTGGGAAACCGCGACGAGTGGGTCAAGTTCTACGCCGCGCAGGCCGCGTGGGGCGGGCCGCAGCGGGGCGAGGCCGGACAGGTGCTCCAGCAGCTCCGACAGGCCAGGGATCCTGACGTGCGGCGTGCGGTGGCAACCCTGGCGAAGTCATGGGGCGCATGATGCGCGTTGAAAGGGTCGGCTCGCCTCTCAAGGCAGGGCGTACAGGTACCGCAGCGTCTGCGGAAGGGGCAGGTCCGGGAGGACCGTGCCCTGCTGCCGGGCCGCGTCACGCAGGGCCACGACCTGGGGGAGCAGCTTCGCCGTGGCGTCGTCGAAAATGGCTTGCAGGGCACGATGGGTCTGTCGTTGCACCAGCAGGGCCTGCGCGGCCGTGGCGTACGCGGCCGGCACCTCGAACTGGCCGGCGACCTCCAGCGGCACGATCATCACCTCAACCTGCGGGATACCCAGGCTGTCGAGTTTCCGCACTCGGTTGATGCCGTCCACCAGCACGGTCTTTGGCGTCTTCGCTCCGGCGGGGAGCAACTGCACGAGGATGACCGGCACGGCCAGGTCGGCGCGCGACCAGGCCGTGGCCGTCGGCACACGGGCCTGCTGTGCGGTGGCGTGTGGAATCAGGGTAGCCACATCGACGAACCGGAACCAGGGATTGCCTGCCGTCGAGTACGCGTTGTGCTGGTACCACAGGCTCATCAACCACACCAGCGGCGTGGTAGCCCAGATCTGCGGCTGGCCACCGATGGTCTGACAGAACGATTGGGTGGGCGCAGGAACGTGGGTCATGCGGCCCATCATGCGGCGTGCCCGTACGGTCGTGAGCGCGCGACACGTTCTGGCAAACCGGCCGAAGCAGTGCCCGGCAGAGCGGCTCTCCAAGGACACTCCCCTTCGTTAGACTCCTCCGGCACGAGTGCCGCGGAAGCGGCCCAGCGGGCTGCGACCCGAGCGCCCGTCACCGCTGCCCCTGACGGCCTCCAACTTCAGGCGTTCACTTCCACGGCAGGCTGCTCCCAAAGCGCCGGTCAAACGTATACAGCAGGCAAAGTGGCACATGCTGTCCGCCCTGCTCGCCTACAATTCATCAATGTCACACGGTGACTTCGACCAGCTCCCGTTCGACCTCGCACAGTTTGCCGACAACCCCGAGCCCCGCTGTCCCGTGCTGCTGCTGCTGGACAACAGCGGCAGCATGCAGGGCGAGAAGATCAGCCAGCTCAATGCGGGCCTGACTCACTTCGCCGACGACCTCGCGCGTGACCCGCTCGCCGCCGCCCGCTGCGAGGTGGCGATCGTGTCGTTCGGACCCGTGCGGGAGGTCATGGACTTCACGGGCGTGCAGCAGTTCGCGCCGCCCCATCTCAAGGCCGAATCCGATACCCCCTTGGGGGCCGCCGTGGTGCATGGCCTGGAGATGCTCAAGCGGCGCAAGGAAGTCATCCGGCAGGGCGGGGTCGGGCTGTACCGGCCCTGGGTCTTCCTGATCACCGACGGGGCCCCCACGGACGGCTGGCAGCGAGCGGCGGAGATGGTCCGTCAGGGCGAGGCCAGCGGGTCGTTCGCCTTTTTCAGCGTCGGCGTTCAGGGGGCCGACATGGACATGTTGCGCAAGCTCTCTGTTCGGGAGCCCATCGCCCTGAGTGGCCTGAAGTTCCGCGAGATGTTCCAGTGGCTCTCGGCCAGCCTGAAAAGCGTCTCCCAGAGCACGCCGGGCGACAAGGTGGCTCTGAAAAGTCCGGCTGGGTGGGGCGAGGTCTGACCTTGACCCCCTGGCGGTCCATCCATGCCTCGGTCATGGGCACGGCCCACGCGGGCACCGGGCAGCCCTGCCAAGACCACCACGTTGTCAAGACCCTGACCACGGGCCGGGACGAACCGCTGCTTCTGCTCGTCACGTCTGACGGTGCGGGAAGCGCGGCGCACTCCGAGGAGGGCAGCGCCCTGGTGTGCGAGCAGACCCTATGCTGGCTGGAAATGCGGCTCACGCAGGGCAGCGGGTTCCTGAGCCCTGAAGACGGTCTCGCGCTGGTCCGTGTCCTGAAAACCCAACTGGAAAATTACGCCGGAGAGGATGAGCGCAACTACGCCCTGCGTGACCTGGCCTGCACGGTGAACGTGGCGGCGGTGCTGCCGGACCAGGCCTGGTTCCTGCAGGTGGGGGATGGGGCCGCCATCATCCAGTCCGAGGGCTCGGACTTCGAGGTGGTGTTCTGGCCGGACAACGGCGAGTACGCGAATCAGACCTACTTCGTGACGGACGTGCCGGACGAGCACGTCCACGTGCGGGTGGTGGAGGGCGCGCTCGACCGGGTGGCCCTGATGACGGACGGCCTGCAGACGCTGGCCCTGGCCCTGCAACAACAGGCGGCCCACGCGCCGTTCTTCGAGCCGATGTTCCAGGCCCTGGAGGCGCTGGAAGCCGAGGGCTCCGACGCCCACCTCGCCCTGCAGGCGGGCCTGGGGCGCTTTCTGGACTCGCCGAACGTCAACGCCCGCACCAACGACGACAAGACCCTGGTGCTGAGCAGCCGCCGAATGGTACGGGTGGAAGCGCAGGAGCCCGCCCCGTGACCCTCTCCCGGTACGTGGACGGCCAGGGGCAACCGGTGGTGCTGGACCGTGAGCTGGGGCGGGGAGGCCAGGGCGCGGTGTACACGCTGGCCTCCAGGACGGACGCGGTCGCCAAGATCTACCTCCAGGCCCCCGACGCGCAAACCACCCGCAAGCTCGACGCCCTCGCGCGGGTCGGCGATCCCCAGTTGCTGAGCGTCAGCGCTTGGCCCCAGAGCGTGCTCAAGGACAGCGCGGGGCGGGTTCAGGGCTTCGTCATGCCGCTCGTGGACGAGTCGACCTTCCACGAGCTTCACCTGCTCTACCGCCCGGCCTCCCGGCGACAGTTCTTTCCGGGGGTGGACTGGCGCTTCCTCGTCCACGTGGCGCGCAACGTCGCCCGGGGCTTCGCGGTGCTGCACTCGCGCGGACACCTGATGGGCGACGTGAGTTCGAGGAACGTCATGGTGTCGCCGCAGGGCGTCGTGCGCTTCATCGACACCGACTCGTTCCAGATCAAAGTGGGGAGCGAGACCTACCCGTGCCCGGTGGGGACGGCGGAATTCACGCCGCCCGAGTTGCAGGGCAAGGGCTTCGGGGCCCTTCTGCGGACCACCGAACACGACCTGTTCGGACTCGCCCTGCTGATCTTTCACCTGCTGTTCGACGGGCGGCATCCCTACGCCGGGGTCCACGACGACAAGGCCACCCCCAGCCCGGCCCAGGCCATCGCCGCGGACCAGTTCGCGTACTCCCTCCGGCAGCAGACCGGCGTGAAGCCGCCGCCGTTCAGCCTGACCCTGAATGGTCTCCACCGTACCCTGCAGGATCTCTTTGAGCGGGCCTTTTCCCCCCGGCACCAGAACCGGCCCTCGGCCGCGGAGTGGGAGGCCATTCTGGCGGACCTCGCCAAGCAGCTCACCGCCTGCAGCAGGAACGCGTCGCACTGGCACGACCGGCGACTGCCGTGTCCCTGGTGCGCGCTGCTTCCGGGGAACATCCAGGCCGCGACGGTCAAGACGGGCATTCCGGCGGGGGCCAAACGGTTCGACGTGGAGGCCGAACTCAACCGCATCTGGCAGGGGGTGAACGCCATTCCCCTTCCGCCCCCGCCCCCGGCCGCCGTGGTCCGTGGGGTGCCGGGGCCCCTCGCGCTCCCAGCCAAACCGGTCCTGACTGTACCCCTGGTTACGCCCTCACCCCGAGCCACCCTGTGGGGTGCTGTCTTCGTTCTGGTGGCTGTCTGGGCTGCCGTCCAGAGCCTGTGGCTGTTGTGTTTCGTGTTCGCGTGCCTGGGCTGGTACCACTTCAACAAGAACTCGGCGGGGAACCTGAAGGCCCGCCAGCAGGCGCGGCGTGTGCAGGCCGAACAGGCCCAGCAGCTGGAGTACCTGGGGTCGCTCCGGCAGGACCTGGCCGAACACGAGCGGCAGGCGGACCTCCTGCGGCGCCAGATCAGCGAGGCGCTGGCGCGGCAGCAGGCCGTCAGTGCCCAGACGCAGTACCGCGCGGCGCTGAAGGGGCTGGAGGAGCTGCGCCGCGAGGTGCGGGCGCTGAACCAGGAGGAACAGGACGAACTCGCCGGGGTCGTCGAGCGGCACCGCCAGCCCCGGCTGGAGCGGTACCTCTCGCAGCACGTGATCCGGCCCGGTGTGGTGGCCGGAGTCGGCCCGGCCCTGATCGCCACCCTGAACCAGCACGGGGTGTACACGGCGCGGGACGTCAACCCGAACGTGCGCTGGATCAAGGGGGTCGGACCCAGGCGCCAGCAGGACCTGCTGGCGTGGCGGGACACCCTGGAGCAGTTCTTCCAGTTCGACCCGGCCCAGGTGCCTGTTCAGGAGTACGACGCGGTGAGGACCCGGCTGGACCAGAAGCGCCGAACCAAACTCAAGACGCTGGAGGACGCCGTCGCGCAGCTGCGCCGGGACCTCGTGAGCTGGCAGACCCGTGAGCAGGCGATCGCCCTGGACGTCGGCGAGTTGAAGTTCAAGCTGGCCCAGCGCGAACGGACCATCGCCCTGATCCAGCAGGGCCTGCCCCACCTCAACTGACATGGAGGCCACCCGGGAACAGCTCAGGCGGGTGCTGCAACTGGCCCTGAACAGCCCCTACGAGGGGGAGCGGGCCAAGGCCGCCTCCCTGCTGCTCCAGCGCCTCGAAGCGAGCGGCCTGACCCTGGCGGACCTCGACCCCAGCTTCCACGTCCCGGCCCCCGAGAACGCCCTGCGGGAACGGGCGGGGTTGCCCTACGAGTTCGAGGTCACCCTGAACAGCCGGGAGGAGGCGCTGCTGTACGGCGGGCTGTTGGAGGCACTGGTGCCGTCGTCGGTGACTTGGCTCGAAGGCCACCGCCTCCTGTGCCTGGCCCCAGCGTCGGTGCGGCAGAAGGCTGACGACCTCTTCCGGCGCCGGGCACCTTCCCTCCACCTGCGGCTGGCCGCCGCTCAGAAGCAGGCGCTGCAGGAGTACCAGGTCCGGCGCCGGGTGCTGTTCGAGCAGGCTGTGGCGGCGGAGCTGGAACAGGACGGGCCGTGAAGGGAGGGGCACGTCCCGGCGAGGGCCGGACGATCTGTGGCGCCTGCGCCTAGTACTACAGCCGCAGTTGATAGCATCAGGGAGTGAGCGCAGCGCCTCTGGATGCGGTTGAGGGCTGGGAAGACGAATTGATGAAGTTGCACGCTCGACTCGCCCCCCGCTTCGTGCGAGCCGAGCCGAGACAACGCAGCCTGGCTTACCTGCGCGGATTGCTAAGCCCGTTGGAACGCCGGAACGGCTGGCAACTGGCCGAACACGCTGGGGAACACACCCCGGATGGGATGCAGCGTCTGCTCTCAACTGCGGGGTGGGACGCGGACGCAGTCCGCGACGATCTGCGCGCCTACGTGCTCGACACCTTCGGACCTGGGGGCATCCTGGTCATTGACGAAACGGGCTTTTTGAAGAAGGGGACAAAATCGGCTGGGGTGAAGCGCCAGTACAGTGGGACGGCTGGACGCATCGAGAACTGTCAGGTTGGCGTCTTCCTCGCCTACACCACCGAACACGGCACCTCGTTCGTGGACCGGGAGTTGTTCTTGCCCCAGGAGTGGGCCGACGACCCTGAACGGCGGCGTGAAGCCCGAGTACCTGCGGCACTCGGGTTCCAAACCAAGCCTCAACTGGCCCTGACGATGATTGAACGCGCCCTGAACGCGGGCTGCAAGCCCGCGTGGGTGACGGGTGACAGCGTGTACTCATCGTCCGCCCTCTGTCGCACCCTGGAAGAGCGCAACCTCGCCTACGTACTGGCGATCACGTCCGCGCACACGTTGCGCTTTGTTCAGGACGGTGAGTTGCGGCAGGCCCGGGTGGATGAACTGTTCCAGGAGCTCGACCCACAAGCCTGGCAGCGTCTCTCAGCGGGGTCGGGCAGCAAGGGGGAGCGGTTGTACGACTGGGCTTGGATCAATACCCGCAGACTCGGCCGATCAGATACACCGCAGCCGACCGAGACGGTCGGCTCTGCTCGTTGGCTGCTGGCCCGTCGAAGCATTGCCAAACCCGAGGAAGTGACGTTTTACCGCGTGTGTTCACCGCCAGCGACCACACTGCAAGACGTGGTGCATATTGCCGGGTCACGGTGGTCTATCGAAGTCGGCTTCGAGCAGGCCAAGAACGAGGCCGGGCTGGATGAGTACGAGGTTCGCTCCCACGTAGGCTGGTATCGGCATGTGACCTTGGCGTTGCTCGCCCACGCTCTGTTGGGCGCCTTACGCGCCCAGCACAAAAAGGGGGGACGAGAGACGACGACTTGATCGCACTCACCGTGCCGGAGGTGCGCCGTTTGCTGTGCCGTCTGTTGTGGTCTTCACTTCCACCATCGGATTTCGTGCTGGCCTGGTCCACTTGGGGGATAGGACGAGATCCAGGAATTTTAGTACGCTAAGCCGCCCCGTCCCCCTCCGGCAGGCCGGTGGAAGCGCGTTTCACGATGTCCATAACGGTATTTTTGCTCAGGCGCAGCTCGCGGGCGATCTCTCGATACGACCGACCCTCAGCGCGCAGCCGCAGCACCCGCGTCGTGTACCGCTCCGCTTTCACTCGCTGCCCCGGCTGACGACCGAACCGCACGCCACGCTCCCGCGCCGCCGCGATGCCCGACTTCACCCGTTCCCGCAACAGGTCCCGCTCAAACTCCGCCAGCGCCGCCATCAACGATGCGAACAGCTTGCCCTGTGGCGAACTCAGGTCAAATTGCAAGCCTGTCTGCGCGATCACGGACACACCGCACGCCTCCAGCTCCCGCAGGCTGTGCAGCAGATCAGTCGTCGAGCGTCCCCAGCGGGTGAGTTCCGTGACCAGCACCGCCTGAATGTGGCGGTCGCGCGCCAGCGCGACCACCCTGTTCCGCTGACCACGCTGGTCCTTGCTCCCAGAAGCCGTTTCCTTGAACACGCCCACGACTTCGTATCCCCCACGCTCGGCAAAGGCCCGCAGGTCCCGTTCCTGGCGGTCACACGACTGGTCACCCGTGGACACCCGGCAGTAGATGGCGGCGCGCTGTCCCATTTGAACCTCCTGAGAACGAGAACCGTTTTTGCTCGTTTCCATCGTGCCTGGAATCTGTCCCACTTGAACTGTACGTTGATTGGGACAGCGCGGCCCGCTGGCCCGACAGCTCGCTTGGTGACATCGTGAAGCGTGTGGGATTGGCCCAGAGCTTCGTTTCCAGGCTGGTGGCGGAACTGTGGGACGAGGGCTTGCTGACGACCCGGCCTGATCCTGCTGACCGCAGGCGCGTGGGGTGAGTCTGGCCCCGGGCGTTTGAGAGGAGTGCTCATGCCGCGTGCCCGCAGTCCCCTGGGCGATACCCTGGCACAGCGGCATGAATCTCTCGCCCGCCGAGGTGCAACGCGCCGAATCCCTGCTGGATTGAGCTGGCGTCTCTCCTCCAAGCCTGAACATGGCCTCACGGTAGTAATGGAACGGCGAACCGGCATATTGCTGTTTTCGTTCGTCCAGCATGACGTTTTACAGTAAAGTGGGCTGGTTCTCGAGTCTTTGCCCTGCAAGAAATCGGGATAAGGTCAGCAACCCGAGACAGACATTGGTGGGAGCTTTTGCCCACCTCCTCTGACCTGAGCCAACCTCAACTCTTCCTTCTCTAGACTCGGCAACATGCCAGGTCCTGTAGGGCCGCGAGGAGGAACACCGCCCCCGCGTGAGGGCAAAGCTCCTCTGCGCGGCAGGAGGGGACGCACAGGAGCTTCAGCCCTGTCCCCTGGCCCCGAAGGCCAGCGAAATCGCCAGCATGTCGTCGAACCCGCGCTGGGCGGCCTCCAGGTCGCGGCGTTCGATACCGTCCACGATGCGCCCGTGGGTGGCGAGGTTCTCTTCCAGTTGCCCGCTGGCCTTGAGATGGGCGATGCTGCGGCGCAGTTGCTCCATCATGGGCCGCTGAATCGCCCGCATCAGCCGGGTCACCACCCGGTTTCCGGCCACCTCGGACAGCAGCAGGTGAAACTGCATGTCGGCTTCGGCGTAGGCGTCGGGGTCCCCCATCCCGTCGCGCATGGCCTCGACCGCGCCGCGCAGCTCCCCCACCTGGGCAGGCGTCGCCTGGGCGGTGGCCTGGGCGATGGTGAAGGCCTCGAGCATCCGCCGCGCCTGCATCAGCTCCTCGAATTCCCGTTCGTCGCCCACCGCGCCGAGCCAGCCGTCGAAGGTCGGCGAAGCCCCGCCCACGCTGCGCACGATAGTGCCGCGTCCGGGGGTGGAGTCCACCAGCCCCGCCGCCGTGAGGACGCTGATGGCCTCGCGCACCCCGGCCAGGCTGGTGCCGAACTGCTGGGCAAGTTCGCGCTGTCCCGGCAGCCGGTCGCCGGGCTTGAAGGTGCCGTCATTGATGAGTTGCTGGAGCTGCTCAGCGATGTCGGCGCCGACAGAGCGGCGCTTTTGCAGGGGGCGAATGGGCGTCGGGACACGGGGAGGCATCGCACCGCAGTCTAGAGGCTGAGGAGCAGGCTCTCCAAGAAGGGGCTTGCTTTTCGCCAGCATCAGAAGCAGGCGGCGAGGAAGTGAAAGCCAGTCAGGGTGGAGGACCGGCGTTCTAGGTTGCGTCCCAAGCAACGGCGGCGGGACAAGCATGCTAACGAAGGCCCGACCACACGGCGCTCAGGAAGCAGGACAAAGCCACGTGAAGCGCCTTTGCGCCGCTTGGCCCCTTCATCGCCCGCCCGCTGTCCGCTCCCTGGGGTGCTTTGCAACGCATGGCTTCTCGCCCCCACAAGGCGCGCGTAGGGCATACTCCTGCCATAACTCTACAGTTGGCCGCAGCCTGCCCGTGCAATCCCATGCGAATGTGGCGGTGGAGAGGTGTCCGATGCAAATTCAAGTGAAGATCGACCAAATGGGGCCATCCACGGCAGAAGCGGCGGCACGGACACACCGGGTGCTGGTCGACCGCCCGGTCGAGAAGGGCGGCGAGGACCGGGGGATGATGGGCGGCGAATATCTGCTGACCGGCCTGGGCGGCTGCTTCATGAGTAACCTGCTCGCGGCCATTCGCGCCCGTGAGGCGGACATTGGGAATGTTCACCTGGAAGTCAATGGCACGCTGGCGGCGGCCCCCAGCCGCTTCAGTGCCATCGAGGTGGTGGTGTACGCGCAGGCCGCCGACCGGGCACTGCTGGAGAAGCTGGTCGAGATGGCCGACCGTGCCTGTATCTCGTCGAACACCCTGCGCCAGGCGGTCCCCCTCACCTTCCGGATCGCTCAACCCGCCTGAAGGTGCAGCGGCGCCGCTCCATACCGTCAAGGGGTCATGGCTGGGGTCCCGAGGGTGGACGGCACAACGGGGCTGGAGCCGCGCGTCGCAGACGTGACCCGGGCGCTTCGTCCGGGGACCACAGCCGTTCCTGACACGACGAAGCTCGCAAACATGACCTGTGGAGGCCACTGACCCTTTCGTACGGACGCCGCGCCGCTTCCCCGAAACCGAAGGCAGCGACGCCGCGCCGGGTCGCGAAGCTTATACTCAGTCCAGAAATTGTTCAGAACAATTGACATTCAGAACAAGTTGCTCCACCCTGAAGGGACTTTCAGACAATTCAAGAGAGGGAGGGCGGCACCCAGGTGCTGCCAAAGGAGGACGGATGGAACAAGCCGTGTCGGTCTGGACGCAGAATTACGCGCCCATCGGGGGAAGTCTGTGGCTTTCCACGCTGGTGGCGCTGATTCCCGTCGTGTTTTTCTTCGTCGCCCTGGTGGGCCTGCGCCTCAAGGGGTACGTGGCCGGGGCCATCACGGTGCTGCTGGCCTTTCTGGTGGCGGTGCTCGGCTACGGGATGCCCTTCGCCAAGGCAGCCTGGGCCACGCTGTACGGCTTTGGCTATGGGCTGTGGCCGATTGCCTGGATCATCGTCGCCGCCGTGTTTCTGTACAAGGTGGCGGTCAAGACCGGGCAGTTCGAGGTCATCCGGCAGTCGGTGCTGAATATCACCGAGGATCAGAGGTTGCTGGTCGTGCTGATCGGCTTCTGCTTCGGTGCGTTTCTGGAAGGGGCCGCCGGATTCGGCGCGCCGGTCGCCATCACGGCAGCGCTGCTGGTGGGCCTGGGTCTGAACCCGCTCTATGCCGCCGGGCTGTGCCTGATCGCCAACACCGCGCCCGTCGCCTTCGGGGCGCTGGGCATTCCGATCACCGTAGCGGGCGGCCTCACCGGGATTCCGGCACACACCATCGGCCAGATTGCCGGGCGACAGCTCCCGCTGCTGGCGCTGTTCGTCCCGTTCTTCATGGTTTACCTGATGGACTCGGGCAAGGGCGGCATGAAAGCTGGGATGAAGGGCGTGCGTGACCTGTGGCCCGCGCTGCTGGTCGCCGGGCTGTCCTTTGCGGTCACGCAGTACCTCACCTCCAACTTCATCGGGCCGGAACTGCCCGACATCACCTCGGCACTCGTCAGCCTGGTCGCCACCGCCACCTTCCTGAAGTTCTGGAAACCGCGGGAAATCCAACCTATCCCCGCGCCGCAGACGGTGGGGGCGGCCTACCGGCCTGTCCAGACGGCCAACATGACCGCTGGAAGCGTCCTCAAAGCGTGGTCGCCCTTCCTGCTGCTCACGCTGTTCGTGGTGATCTGGAGCCTGCCCGGCTTCAAAGCCCTGTTCGACCTCAAGGCTCCCGGCCCGCTCGCCTGGACGGTGTCGCACTGGGACGTGCCCACCCTCAACAACCAGGTGTTGAAGGTGGCGCCCATCGTCGCCGAGCCGACCCCCTACGCCGCGAGCTACAAGCTCGACTGGCTCTCGGCCACCGGCACCAGCATCTTCCTGGCCGCACTCGTCAGCATGGCCGTGCTCGGCATGAAGGCCCGTGAAGGTGTGCAGACCTTCGTAGAAACCCTCAAGGAACTCTTCTACCCGGTCCTGACCATCATGTTCGTGCTGGGCTTCGCGTATATCGCCAACTACTCCGGCCAGAGCGCCACGATGGCCCTGGCGCTGGCGCAGACCGGGCAGCTCTTCCCGCTGTTCTCGCCGATGCTGGGCTGGCTGGGCGTGTTCCTGACCGGCTCGGACACCTCCTCCAACGCGCTGTTCAGCAATCTTCAGCAGGTGACCGCGCAACAGGTGGGCATGAACCCGGCGCTAGCCGTCGCCGCCAACACCACCGGGGGCGTGACCGGCAAGATGATTTCCCCGCAGAGCATCGCCGTCGCCTGCGCCGCCGTGGGCCTGGTGGGCCGCGAGAGCGAGCTGCTGCGCTTCACCGTGAAAAAGAGCCTGGGCTTCCTCGCTATCATCATGGTCATCACTTACCTCCAGGCCTACGTCGTGCCGGGGATGATTCCTCACCCATAAACCCCGCCTTTCCGACTGAAACCACCACGCCGGAAGGCCACAGGACTATTCCTGGTGACCTTCCCCCGCCCCTCGAAAAGGAACGCCATGCACATCGACCTCTTCCTCACCTGCGTCAACGACGCGCTGTTTCCCGCAACCGGGCAGGCGACCGTCCGGTTGCTCGAACGCCTGGGCCACCGGGTGAACTTCAACCCCGCCCAGACCTGCTGCGGGCAGATGCACCTGAACACCGGCTACCGCGAAGACGCCCTGCACCTCATCCGCAAGTTCGTGCGCGACTTCCGTGACTCGGAGGTCGTGGTGACGCCCAGCGGCTCGTGCGCCGCGATGGTGCGCGAACTGTACCCCGAGGCCGCGCAGTGGGCCGGGGACGACGAGTTGCTGCGCGACGTGGAGGCCCTCGCCCCCCGCGTCTTCGAACTCTCCGAGCTTCTGGTGAACAAACTCGGCGTGACCGACGTGGGCGCGTACTACCCGCACCGCGTGACCTATCACCCCACCTGCCACGCCATGCGCGCGCTGCGGGTGGGCGACGCGCCGCTGCAACTCCTGAGGAACGTGCGCGGCATGACGCTGGTGGAACTGGAAGGCGCGAACGAATGCTGCGGCTTCGGCGGCACCTTCGCGGTGAAGAATCCCGACGTGAGCGCGGCGATGCTGACCGACAAGGCCCGGCACATCATGAACACCGGGGCCGAAGCCTGCACGGCGGGCGACAACTCGTGCCTGCTGCACATCGGCGGCGGGCTGCACCGCCTGCGCTCGGGCACCCGCACCGTCCACCTCGCCGAGATCCTGGCGAGCACCGAAGAGGAGGTGTTCGCGTGAGCGACCACGGAGGTCTGCACCCCGCCCAGCCGTTTCCCGAAGCCGCCCGCGAGCAGGTGGTGAGGGCCCAGCTCCGGGCCAACCTGCGCAAAGTCACGCACACCATCCGCGAGAAGCGCGCGAACGTGGTGGGGGAGCTGCCCCAATGGGAACAGTTGCGGACGCTGGGGGCCGCGACGAAGGACGCCTCGCTCGCCAACCTTTCCGACCGCCTGCTGCAACTGGAGCAGAGCGTCAAGGCGCGGGGCGGGCACGTCCACTGGGCGCGGGACGCGCAGGAAGCCCGCGAGATCGTGGCCCGGATCGCGGCGGCCCACGGCGCCCGCGAACTGATCAAGGTCAAGTCGATCACCTCCGACGAGATCGAGCTGAACCGGGCGCTGGAGGAACGCGGCATCCACGCCATCGAGACGGACCTCGCGGAACTGATCGTGCAGCTCTCGCATGACCGGCCCAGCCACATCCTCGTCCCGGCCATCCACCGCAACCGCGCCGAGATTCAGGCCCTCTTCAACGCGGAGCTGCCCGGCGAGGGCGAGCTGCCCGACGACCCGGCGGCCCTCGCGGCGGCGGCGCGGCGCTACCTGCGCCACAAGTTCCTGACCACCAAGATGGCCGTATCGGGCGCGAATTTCGCCATTGCCGAGACGGGGACGGTGTGCGTGGTGGAGTCCGAAGGCAACGGGCGCATGTGCGTCACGCTGCCGGAGGTGCTGGTCAGCATCATGGGCATCGAGAAGGTGCTGGAGACGTGGGAGGACATCTCGGTCTTCATGGAACTCCTGCCGCGCAGCAGCACCGCCGAGCGCATGAACCCCTACAACTCCTTCTGGAGCGGCGTGACCCCCGGCGACGGCCCGCAGGAATTCCATCTGGTGCTGCTCGACAACGGGCGGACCAACGTGCTGGCCGACGACTTCGGGCGGCAGACGCTGCGCTGCATCCGCTGCTCGGCCTGCCTGAACGTCTGCCCCGTGTACGAACGGGCGGGCGGCCACGCCTACGGCAGCGTCTACCCCGGTCCCATCGGCGCGATTCTGACGCCGCAACTGCTGGGGATGCACGACAAGAACGCCAACACGCTGCCCGGCGCGTCCAGCCTATGCGGCGCGTGCTACGACGTGTGCCCGGTCAAGATCAACATCCCGCAGGTGCTGATTTACCTGCGCTCCGAGGCGAATCTGCAAAAGGGCCTCACCGCCGAGGCGCTCGCCATGAAGGGCATGAAGTTCGTGATGTCGGAAGGCTGGCGCTTCGAGGGGGCGCTGGAGCTTGCCCGCGTGGGCCAGGGGCCGCTGGTGCACGGCGACGCGATCACCTCGCTGCCGGGGCCGCTCGCGGGCTGGACCCAGGTGCGTGACCTGAAGCCCTTCCCGAAAGAGGGGTTCCGCGATTGGTGGCGCAACCGCCCGGCGCCCGTGGACGCGGCCCCGCCCGCCATCGTACAGAAGGCCGAGGAAGGCCCCGTCCCGCCGCAGAAGAAGGAAGGCGGCCAGTTCGACGCCGAGCCGCCCAGAGAGGACACGTTATGACTGCCGAGCCCTTTCCCTCCACGGCGGAAGCCAAACTGGAACTGCTGACCCGCATCAACCGCGCCATCGCCGGGGCGGAGCAACAGCCTCTGCCCCCCTACCCGGTGTCCGCGCCGCTCTCCCGTGAAGCCGTCTTGCACCAGTTCGAGGACCGCATTCTGGACTACAAGGCGGCGTTCACCCGCGTCCTGGCAGGCGAGATCGTGGGGGCGGTGGCGGCGGCGCTGGGCGGGGCGCGGCGGGTCATCGTGCCGCCCGGCCTCGCGGCGGCGTGGCTGCCCGCTGGCCTGGATATGCTGCGCGACGACCCGCCCTTATCACACGCCGACCTCGACCGGGCGGAGGCGGTGGTTACCGGGTGCGCGGTCGCGGTGAGCGAGACGGGCACCATCATCCTCGACCACGGCCCCGACCAGGGCCGCCGGGCGCTCTCGCTGATCCCCGACCTGCACGTATGCCTGGTGCGTGGGGATCAGGTCGTGCAGACGGTCCGGCAGGCCGTGGACACTGTGGCCGCCAGCGTGCGCGCGGGCCGCCCCCTGACCTGGCTTTCGGGCGGCAGCGCGACCAGCGACATCGAACTGGTGCGCGTGGAGGGGGTGCATGGGCCGAGGCACCTGCACGTTATCGTCGTCGAATAGTACGGATTCCGTCTGAGCAATGGTCCGGACCCTTTCGAGGGGGAGTACGGCAAAAGAATTCTCGTGTTTCAAGAGGCACGCGGAGGACGCATGGACATGATTCGCTGGTTCCAGACACTAAGGATGACCGACGTGGAGGTCGTGGGCGGCAAGAACGCCTCCATCGGCGAGATGATCCAGGGCCTCGCCGGGGCCGGGGTGCGGGTGCCCGGCGGCTTCGCCACGACCGCCGACGCCTTCCGCGCGTTCCTGACCCAGAACGGGATTGAGGAACGCATCAATACCCGCCTCGCGGCCCTCGACGTGAACGACGTGGTGGCCCTCGCGGACGCCGGGCGCGAGATTCGCGGCTGGGTGGAGGGCGGCGCGCTGCCCGCCGAGCTGGAAGCGGCCATCCGGGACGGCTACGCCCAGCTCGCCCAGGAGTCCGGGGGCGTGGACCCCGACGTGGCCGTGCGGTCGAGCGCCACCGCCGAGGACCTGCCGGAAGCGAGTTTCGCGGGCCAGCAGGAAACCTTCCTGAACGTGCGGGGCATCGACTCGGTGCTGCACCACGTCCGCCTCGTCTTCGCCTCCCTGTACAACGACCGGGCGATCTCTTACCGCGTTCACCACAACTTCGAGCACGCGGATGTGGCGCTCTCGGCAGGGGTGCAGCGGATGGTCCGGACAGACCTCGGCGTGTCGGGCGTGGCCTTTACCCTGGACACCGAGAGCGGCTACCGGGACGCGGTGCTGGTGACGGCGGCGTATGGGTTAGGGGAACTCGTCGTGCAGGGGGCCGTGAACCCCGACGAATACTTCGTGTACAAGCCCGCGCTAAAGGCCGGGAAGCGGGCCGTGCTGCGCCGCACTCTGGGCAGCAAGGCCCGCCGGATGATTTACGCCGAGGGCGGCGGCGTGGAGAGCGTGGACGTGCCCGAGGAGGAGCGCCGCCGCTTCTGCCTCTCGGACGAGGACCTCACCGAACTCGCTCGGCAGTGCGTGACCATCGAGGACCACTACGGCCGCCCGATGGACATCGAGTGGGGCAAGGACGGACGCGACGGGCTCATTTACATCCTCCAGGCCCGGCCCGAGACGGTGCAGAGCCGCGCCGGGCGCACGCTGGAACGCTTCGAGCTGCAAGGCAAAGGTGAGGTGCTGGTCGAAGGCCGCGCGGTGGGCAACCGCATTGGCGCGGGGACGGTGCGGGTGGTGCGCGATCCCGCCGAGATGGACCAGGTGCAGGACGGCGACGTGCTGGTCGCCGACATGACCGACCCCGACTGGGAACCCGTGATGAAGCGGGCGTCGGCCATCGTGACCAACCGGGGCGGGCGCACCTGCCACGCGGCGATCATCGCGCGGGAGCTGGGGATTCCGGCGGTCGTGGGCACCGGGAACGCCACCCGCGAGCTGGAGAGCGGCGCCCAGGTCACCGTCTCCTGCGCCGAGGGCGACACCGGCTACGTGTACGCGGGGGAGCTGCCCTACCGGGTCAACCGCGTCGAGCTGGACGCCATGCCCCCCGTCTCCATGAAGATCATGATGAACGTGGCCTCGCCCGACCGCGCCTTCTCCTTCGCCGCGCTCCCCAACGAGGGCGTGGGGCTGGCCCGCGTCGAGTTCGTCATCTCCAACGTGATCGGGATTCACCCCCGTGCGCTGCTGGATTACCCGAACGTGCCCGATGACGTGCGGGCGCAGATCGAGGAGAAGACGGCCGGGTACGCGACCCCCCGCGACTTCTTTCGCGAGAAGCTGGCCGAGGGGGTGGCGACCATCGCGGCGGCCTTCGCGCCCAAGCCGGTGATCGTGCGCCTGAGCGACTTCAAGAGCAACGAGTACGCCCACCTGATCGGCGGCCCCGCCTACGAGCCGCACGAGGAAAACCCGATGATCGGCTTCCGGGGCGCTTCCCGCTACCGTTCGCCCGACTTCGCCGCCGCCTTCGCGCTGGAATGCGAGGCGATCCGCGAGGTGCGCGACGGGATGGGCCTGACCAACGTGCAGGTCATGATTCCCTTCGTCCGCACGGTGGGCGAGGCGCAGACCATCACCCAGATTCTGGAGAAGAACGGCCTCCAGCGCGGCGAGAACGGGCTGAAGGTCATCATGATGTGCGAGGTGCCGTCGAACGCCATCTTGGCCGACCAGTTCCTCGAACACTTCGACGGCTTCTCCATCGGCTCCAACGACCTGACGCAGCTCACGCTGGCGCTCGACCGCGACTCCGGGCTGGTGGCCGACCTGTTCGACGAGCAGAACGAGGCGGTGCTGGCGCTGATGAGCCAGGCCATCCAGGCCGCCAAGCGAGCGGGCAAGTACGTGGGTATCTGCGGGCAGGGGCCTTCGGACCACCCGGCGCTGGCGGCGTGGCTGATGGAACAGGGCATTGATTCCGTCAGCCTCAACCCCGATAGCGTGCTGACCACCTGGCTGCACCTGGCCCAGGCGGACCCGGACGCGGACCAGCGTCCGGTGCAAGGGTGAGTCCGGCATGGATGCCCGCTTCCATCCCCACCTGACGGACTCCCCGACCCGGTGGACACGTCAGGTCTGCCCCCCCGGATTCCCCCGGCGGCAACTCCGCCGCCTCTCCCTCCTCATCCTGGGGGACAGGCGGGATGCGGTTCACCTGCTGGTTCCTTCTGCCCTGGTGCGCCCACGAGGGATCAGGTGGCGGGCATGACGGGCGGCGCGGCGGCTGCCGGTCCACGCCCGGTCCTGATCGTCTCCGACCACACCGGCTTGACGGCAGAGAACGCCGCCCGTGCCCTGCTCGCGCACTTTCCGGAGCAGTCCCTGGCGTACCTCCAGCGGCCCTTCGTCGCCACGGTTGAGGTCGCGCGGGGGGTGGCGCAGGAGGTCGCCACGCTGGCGAGCGGAGGCGAACGGCCACTCGTGTTCACCACCATCACCGAGCCCGAGGTCATGCGAGAACTGGAGGTGGTCCCCGCCCGGGTGTTCGACCTCCTTGGCCCCGGCCTCAGCCTCTTGGAGGAGGAGTTCGGCGAGCGGGCCACCCGCAGCGTGGGTCGCCACCACGACATGCATGACCAGACTTCCTACCTCGCCCGCATGGATGCCCTGGACTTCGCCCTGGCTACCGACGACGGCCTGGGGGACCGCCAGTACGGCCTGGCGGACGTGATCCTGGTGGGGGTCAGCCGCGCCGGCAAGACGCCCACCAGCCTGTTTCTGGCCCTCCAGCACGGCGTTCGCGCCAGCAACTATCCCCTTGCCGAGGATGACTTCGAGCGTGAGTCGTTGCCGATTCCCCTGGAGCCGTACCGCACCAAGCTGCACGGCCTGACCATCGACCCCCGCCGCCTGCACGCCATCCGCACCCAGCGCAAGCCGAACAGCCGCTACGCCAGCCTCGAACAGTGCGAACACGAGGTTCGCCGGGCCGAACGCCTCTTCGCGCGGGCCGGGATTCCCGTCCGCGACACCACCTCCGCCAGCGTGGAGGAGATCGCAGCGGGGATTCTCACACAATTACGACGGGTGTAAGGGTAGGAATACCGCAAAAACGAGGTATTCCCAGCGTACGCCCGAGCAGCAGCCTGAAAGAGTGGCCGCCTTGGAAGGCGGTTTCAGATAGCGAGACGACTTGGCGTTATGTCTTGGACTGTGGGCCTGAGAACAGTCCTCTGTCAAGCCTAAAACGATTGGACACGGCATGACGGCTCATCCCTCGTCGCTGTTCACTGCTGCTCAGCGTGAACAGTTCACCCGCTTCCCTGCCCTGGACGAGCGCATCCTCTCCCGGTACTACCTGCTCGACGCCGCTGACCTCCGCCTCGTGCGGGAGCGGCGTCGAGATTTCAACAAGTTGGGCTTCGCCGTGCAGCTCACCGTTCTGCGCCACCTGGGGCGCGGATTACGCTCCGGGGAAACGCCCCCCGAAGCCGTCCTGGCCTACCTCGCCGAACAACTGCGGGTGGATTCGGCGTGCTACACCCAGTACGCCACCCGCGAGCCGACCCGGCGCGAACACTTCGCGGCCCTGTGTCAGTGGCTGGGGTACGTCGAATTGTCGCGCCGACAGGGCGCTGAATTGCGTGACTGGCTGGTGCCGTTGGCCGTCGTCACCGATCAGCCTTTCCCATTGATGAGTGCTCTGATGGACGAGGTGCGGCGGCGGCACCTCCTGGTGCCGCGTTTCAGCGTTCTCGAACGCCTGGTTCGCTCGGCCCGCGTCCGCGCCGATCAGCACACCTACGGCGTGCTCAATTTGCCCCTCAAGGGCGACCTCGCCGAGCGGGTGGACGACCTGCTGGTGCCGCAGGGGGAAGAAGCGGTCTCGCGGTTCGCGTGGCTGGCGCGGCCTGTAGGCGCGCCCAAGCCCAAACATCTCCTGACCCTGCTGGACAAATTGGCCTTCGTGCGGACCTTCCCGGTGCAGAGCAACCTCCAGGCCTTTTTGCCGCAGAGCCGCCTGGAGCATCTGGCGGAAGAAGCCCGGCGGCTGAGTGCCTCGCACCTCGCGGACTTTGAACCCTGGCGCCGCCGGGCCACGCTGATGGCCCGGCGGCTCGACCTCTCCGAGACCCTGACCGATGCCGTCCTCGACATGCACGACCGCGTGATGGTGTCGCTGCTGCGGGAAGGCGAACGGGCTGCGGCGGAGGTCTTCGGGCAGCAGGGGCCGCCACTCGTCGAGCAGTTCGGCACCTTCAAGTCGGTGTGCGCGGCGGTGATCGCCGCGCGTGAGCAGGGAGCTGACCCCTATCAGGCCATCGAAGCCGTCGTGAACTGGCAACAGCTCGTCGAGACCGTGCGGGAGAAGGAGGTGGTGAGTGCTGAGCAGCTTGATCCGTTGCACCATGCGATGAAGGGCTATGCGAAGGTACGAAGCTATGCCCCCCGGCTGCTGGCGGCCTTCACCTTCCATGCAGAGGGCAAGGCGGTACCCGTGGTCGAGGCGCTGAACCTCCTCCGCGAGATGTACGCGGCGAACAAGCGCACCTTACCTGAACACGTCCCCATCGGCTTTGTCCGGCAGAAGTGGGCCGGGCAGGTGTTCCGAGATGGCGTAGTGGACCGCCGGGCCTACGAGTTGTGCGTGCTGGACGAATTGCGGCTCGCGTTGCGAGCCGGAGATGCCTGGGTCACCGGGAGCCGCAAGTACAAGGACCTCGACGCCTACCTGCTGCCACAGGGCACCTGGCAGAAACGCCTCCCCGAGCTGTCCCTGGACCTGCCGGAGACGTTCGACGCCTTCTGGACAGCCACGGAACCCAGGCTCACAGAGCAGTTGCGTGAGGTGGCCGACCTGCTCGCCCGGGGCGAGCTGTCCTCCGTGTCGGTGCAACGCGGCAGGCTCAGGATCGGGAAGGTCACGCGGGCAGTGCCCGACGAGGTGGAGCCTCTGGGGCGCAGGCTGAGTGCGCGACTCCCGCGTGTGAAGATCACTGACCTGCTGCTGGAGGTCAACGCCTGGACCCGCTTCACGGGGGTCTTCCTGAATCTGCACAGCGGGAAGGAGGTGGAGCGGCATGACCATCTGCTGACCGCGATCCTGGCTGACGGGCTGAATCTGGGGCTGACCAAGATGGCGGAGGCTTCCCCGGACCCCGGTATGACCGCGCGCCGATTGATGTACCTCGCGGACTGGTTCGTTCGCCCTGACTCCTACGCGGCGGGTCTCGCGGAGCTGGTGAACTTCCAGTCCAAGCTGCCCCTGGCCGCGTTGTGGGGCGATGGCACGACGAGCAGTTCCGACGGGCAACGCTTTCCGACAGGTGGGCGCGGGAAGACCTTCGGGCATCTGAATGCCAAGTATGGTCGTGAGCCAGGCGTCCTGTTCTATACCCATGTCAGCGACCAGTACGCGCCCTTCCACACCAAGGTCATTACCGCCAATGTGCGTGATGCGATGCACGTGCTCGATGGGCTGCTGTACCACCTGTCGGAGCTGAAGATCAAGGAGCACTACACCGACACGGCGGGCTACACCGAGCAGGTCTTCGCCCTCTGTCACCTCCTGGGCTTCCGCTTCGCCCCCAGGATTCGGGACCTGGGCGAGACCCGGCTGTACACGCCCGAGGTCGGCTCGGCCTATGGGCTGCTGGAGCCGCTGGTAGCCCAGCGGCTCAACCTGCGCCTGATCCGTGAGCATTGGGACGAGTTGCGGCGGCTCACGGCCTCGATTAAGGCGGGCACGGTGACGGCCTCGTTGATCCTGTCCAAGCTCGCTTCATATCCAAGGCAAAACGGTTTGGCGTTGGCCCTGCGCGAGCTGGGCCGCGTCCAGCGGACATTATTCACGCTGGAATGGCTGCGCGACCCCGAGTTGCGCCGCCGGGTGCTGGCGGGCTTGAACAAGGGGGAGGCCCTGCACGCCCTGAAGCGGGCAGTCGCTTTCCATCGCAGCGGCGAGATTCGGGATCAGTCATTCGAGGCGCAGAGCAATCGCGCCAGCGGCCTGAATCTCGTGACGACGGCTATCACCGTTTGGAACACGGTGTATCTGGGGCGCGCCGTCGAGGCCCTGCGCGCTGAGGGTGTGGACGTACCCGACGAGTTGCTGGCGCACGTGTCACCGCTGTCGTGGGAGCACATCGGGCTGACTGGCGATTACGTGTGGCACCCCGAAGGGGTGCCCGCCGAGGGAGCCTACCGGGCGTTACGCGAGTAAAGTGCGTTCTGGACGGGCTTTTTCCTTAGCGTACTAAAATTCTCGGATCTTGTCCTATCCCCACTTGGCGGCGCAAACATCAAGCCAGAGCGCGACGTTGCCACTACCAACGTCGCGCCCTCCTGCATATGCGGCTGTAGTACTAGGAACGGCCACATGCGCGTCAACCTCGAGGACGGCCGGAGTGAGACTTGGTCTCTCGCCCGTCCGCCCCGAGGGGGCGTGAGGGGGACCTCGTCCGCCCGCACGTCGAAGAGAAACCTCACCTTCGAGGTCGACCACCTGGGGGCAGACTCCGGTCTGCGGGTCGACCGTGGCAGCTTCCAGGAAGGCGATGAGTGAGGCGCCCCATACGGGGTTCTCCGCGCGTGATGGCCGGGAGGTGCTGGCCACGCTGATGCGGCACGAGGCTAAGACCAATACCTACTAAAATTTCTGGATCTTGTCCTATCCCCCTGCTGGAGACGGCGAAGGCTCGCAACGCTGCTTAAAGGGTTTTGTGGAGCACTACCACCCCTCAGGTCTTCGGCCCACGCTGAGGCAGAAGGCGCCGTAGCATGTCCGGGATGGAGTACACCCCGGAGCAGCAGCGCATTGTGGAGCACGGCGACGGGCATGCCCTCGTATTCGCGGTGGCAGGCAGTGGCAAGACCACCACGCTGGTCGGCCGGGTGCGCCACCTCGTCACGCAGCGGGGTGTGCGGCCGGTTCGCATCCTCACGACCACGTTCACCCGAGAGGCGGGGCGCAGCCTGCGTGAGAAGCTCGCCGAGCACCCGGAGTGCGCGGGGGTGGAGACCCTCACCCTGCACGCCCTCGCCACCCGGATCGTGGAGCGCGCCCGCAACATGGGGCTGACTGACCTCGTCATCGGCGAGGAGCACTTCAGCCAGCGCCTGTTCAGCGAGGCCCGCAGGCAGTTGCTCGCGGACCTGGGCGAGGACGAGCGGGAGGTCGCCACACGCCTGCGGCAGATGAACTTCCGGGATTTTGACACCTATCTCGGCATCCAGAAGGGTAACCTGCGGCTGCCACACATCCCACACGACCTGCCTCCCGGGGCGGCGGCTCTCATCTCCCCTCCCGAGGGCGGCCCCGACCTCTACGCCCGGGTCTACGAGCGTCACGACGAGTTGCGGCGGCGGGAGGGCAAGCTCGACTTCGACGACCTCATCGTCGCGGCGTGGATGCTGATGAGCCGCTTCCCCATCCTGCTTCAGGATATCCAGTCCGTGTGGGACTACGTCAGCGTGGACGAGTTTCAGGATGTCAACCTCGCCCAGAGCGAGATGATGCACCTCGTCGCCTTCAAGTGCCGGTCGTACATGGCTATAGGGGATGACGACCAGACCATCTACCAGTGGCGCGGCGCACACCCCCGGTTCATCCTCGGCTTCACGGAGCGCTATGGGGCGCGGGAATACACCCTTCCCGCCAACTTCCGCTGTCCGCTGGGCGTGATCGCCCTGTCCGACCGCGTCATCAGCCGCAACCGGATTCGTGCGCCGAAGCGGCTCCGTGCCACCCGGGAGGGCGGCGGCGTGCACCTCCACCCCCCGCGTGCGGGCGAGGCCGCCCGGGTGGCGATGCAGGCCCTGAGCGAGGGAAGGGAGCCGGACGACATCGTGATCCTGCTGCGCACCTACGCGCAGTCTGCCGAGATCGAGCAGGTGCTCCTTGAGGAGCGGGTGCCGTACCGCCTTATCGGGGCCGCCCCCTTCTACCGCCGCGCCGAGGTCACCACCCTCACGGCGTACCTCGAACTCGCCCTCGCGGACCTCGATGTGCTCGCCGGGCAGCTGCTCACCACCGAGCGGCGCGAGCGGGTGCAGGCGCACTGGAAGAGTGTCGCCAACCGCCCTTCCCGGTACCTGCGCGTCCCGGATATCGAGCGCGTCGCGCGGGACGCCTGGCGGGGTGGACAGACCCTCGCGGCGACGCTCGAGGCCTTTGCGGCGGGACAGCCTCCCCATGTGGCGCGACCGGTCACCCTGCTCGCGACCTGGCTGGGCTTCCTCACCGAGGACATGGGCACCACCCCGGGCCGGGACGCGCTGCTGGACTTCGTGGGGGCCATCGGGTACCGCGACCATCTCATCAGCACGGCCCCGACCACGGAGTTCGGGGAGGAGCGCGCCGGGATGGTGGACGCGCTGGCGGAGATGGCGCACACACGCTCGCTGGGGCAACTCGTGACCCACCTCGCGCAGCTTCACGAGCAGGTGCGTTACGAGGAGACCCTGCGCCGACGCTCCGACCGGGAAGACCCTAGGCTCACGATCATGACCGCCTTCCGGGCCAAGGGGCTGGAGTGGCCGGTGGTGATCATTCCCGACTGCACCACGGCGATCTACAGCACCAAACCGCATCCCGACCCCGCCGCGAGCGAGGAAGAGCGCCGTGTGTTCTACGTCGCCATGACCCGCGCGAGGCAGGAGCTGCACCTCATCGTCGGCGAGGCCGACGACACCACCCGCTTCCTCGAGGACGTGGAGTACGACCGGGTTGTGGGCCAGCACGACCGCCTCGCCGGACTCCTCGAGCGCCTGCCGCGCACCTGGTCGGCGGGGGACACGCTGGAGGCAGCCGAGGTCCTCGGGCAGTACGAGCACGAGGCCTTCGTGCAGCGGTGGCTGAGGCCGGAGGTGCGCCGGGGCGTGCTAGGGCATATACGGGGGCTGGCCGGGCACGAGAAGGTACGCGCAAGCGACGACGAGGCGGCCCGGCAGGTCCGGGGCCTGCTGGATCTGCGGCGGTACGCGGCGCACGGCCCGCTCGAGGCGGACGACACGGGGGCGCACGAGTGGCCCGACCTCGACGCGGTGCTGGCCGCCCGGCGGGGCGGTCGACTGGAGCCCGGGCCTGGCTCAGCACCGAGGGGCACCCCGCAGGGCGGGGTGGACGCCCTCGGGCGCACGGTCACCCCGGTCCCGGGCCGGCCCCTCACCCCGGGCACCCGGGTGCGCCACGCGCGCTTCGGGGACGGGGAGGTCGTTCAGGTCAAGCAGGTGGGCGCGCAGACGGAAGCGCTCATCCGCTTCGAGGGCGGCACGAAGCGCATGGCGCTGGAGTTCGCACGGCTCGAGCGTCTGTCCAACTGATCAGCGCGCCCGACGGCGTTGCGAGGGAACCACGGCCGGGCGGTCGAGTTCCCGCAGCAGGGGCCGAATCTGCTCCGGCCCGCCCACGAGAAAGCGTCCGAAGCCGAACTGCTCGAGCACCCACGCGACCTGCTCCGCCTCGGGCATCCCGCCCCGGTCGGGAAGGCGCCCGACGACGGCCCGCAACTCGCTGCGCGGGATGCGGTCAAGGCCGCGGTCGCCCTTCAACCGGGCCCGGACGGTCTGGCCCGGCAGGCGGTACACCAGCCCGATCTGCCCTCCGCAGCCGAACTCATCCTCGGCGAGCAGTTCTCCCCCCTGGGTGGCGCGGTAGAGGATGGGGTTCAACGCCCGCCTGAGCGCCAGCGGGGTCAAGGCGGCGCGGCCCGCGGGGGCGCCCAGCGCCGCGCCGTACCGGGCGTAGAGGTGGTGGCCCACCATAGGCCCTTCCACCCCGAGGATTTCCTTGACACTGTGCAGCACCCGGTCTGGCCGCACTTGCAGCGGGTGGCCGACCGCGCCCGTCCAGATGGCATAGGGCGCGGTCGCTCCACTCGTGGCCGGAGCGGGAGAAGCAGGCCGTGCCGCCGCCCCCGGCATGGACCTCACCCTCGGGGTCGCGGCTTTCCACAGGGCTTCGGGCCACACGCCCCCCCTCAGAAGCTGTCCGTCCGGCAGGCCCCGGGCCTCCAGCTGTCCCGCCGCCAAGGTGAAGTAGAGGCGGTCCGCCCCGGGCGGCTGGTCGGTGAGCCGGAGGGTCAGACGCCCCGGAAAGCGCTTCTGCATCTCGCCGAACAGGCCCGGCTCCGCGCCGTGCAGCAGGACGCGGACGGGCGCCTCCCCCAGCCACTCCTCGAGCTGGTCCCAGAAGTGCGGCGTGCGGTGGAGGGCGTGCAGGGTTCCGACCACGCCGTATTCCACGGCCGCGACGTTCAACCACGTCCCGGGACGATGCACCTCGAACTGGTAGTGCCCACGGTAGGGCCTCAGGCGCAACTCCCGCCCCGCCCGCACGTCCCACATCTGGAACAGTTCCTCGAGCACCTCGCCGTGCAGGGCCGCCCCGTCGAAGGGTACGTCGTAGCGGTCGGAGCCCCCGGGGCCGTACAGCCGCACGAGTGGTGCATGCCCCTCGGCGGGCAGGCGGACCTCCCGCAGGTGCTCGGCGGTGATCTGCCACGTGCAGGTCGGGGGTGGGGCGCTCCCGGTTCCAGCGTCCCGCCCATGACTGTGCAGCGCGAAAAAGCCCCCCGCGAGGGCGCGGTATCCGGCGGCCGTCAGGGCCTCCTCGACCACCTGCGCGCTCGCCTCCTCATCGAGATGCGCGTGCCGCGTAACGAGCGCGCGCCACCCGACCGGGTCGGTGGTGAGGGGCGGGCAGCGCCACTGGTGCGAGGCCACCACGCACGTTGCCACGCCCGCGCTGGTCCGCACGGTGACCGGACCCCGGTAACAGCCGTTATGGGTCGGGTTCGCCCGCAACTCCACGCGCCGGCCGTCCACGGCCGCCATCAGCCAGACCGGGCCATCCACGCCGATCACCTGTAGATCGTCGTCCGTGCCGTACCCCCTGTTATGGACGGTGAGGGTGCCCTCGCCGCCCCTCAGGTGGAGTTCCGCTCGGGACAGGCCCGCGACGGGCTGCCGCGCGGCGGCATTGAACTCGCGCGCGAGGCGGGCGAAGTCGGCCTGGCCGGACGTGGGCGTGGCCCCTGGCAGGCGGCGGGGATGGCAGTGGAGGGTGTGCCGCGAGAGCTGCCCATCCACCACGGCGGGTGCTGCCGCCCGGCAGCTCAGGGCCGGGCTGACCCGGGCCGCCGCGAGAAGCTCTTCCACTCCGACGTGCAGGTGTGGGGTCCTCCTCCTGAGCGCGCCGAGCACGTCCACCTCCGTGAGCTGCACCGAATCCCACGCGCTGGCCCCGGGGTCCCGGGCAAGGCGTTCGAGGAAGATGACCTCGATCTCGCGGGTCAGGAGGCCGTCCATCGCTTGACCTCCCTCCGCCCCTGGTCCGTGAGCACCACCACCGGCAGGGGCTCGCGGCCCGCCCGGAAGCTGCGAAGTTCCACCAGCGCCAGCCCTTCAGCGCACAGCCGCTCAAGGTCGTCCCGGATCAACTGCGGCTTGAGGAAGCGCAGCTTGCCGAAGTTCGGCGCGCTCTTCTCGATCCAGTGGAACTCCTTCGGCTTCGCGGCAGCGTCCTGCCCGCCCCCCTGAAAGGCCTTGGCCTCCTCATTGCGCAGCACGCGGACGAGCGTGCCCCGGCCGACGGGATGGTTCTGCCTCTCCAGATAGGCCAGCAGCCGCAGCAGTTCCTTGCGGGGATTCCACAGCCCCTCGAAGTCCACCTCCACCCCCTCCCACGGGGCGGGGCGGCCCGGCGCGCAGACGTCGCAATTGCCGCACCGCTCGCCCTGGTGTTCGAAGTGCAGTTGCAGTTGATAGCCGCGGCAGGTCTGACGGTCGAGAAGCATCCGCTTGAGTTCCCGGAAGCGCTCGTGCTTCGCCCGCTTGAGCCCGGCGACCTGCCCCTCGTAATCCGTCAGGTGCAGGCGGTCCTGCCGGACGTCGATGTGCAGCGCGGGTTCAAGGAGCATCACCCCGAGGCGGCCCTCACGCTGCCACTGGATGAGACGGTCCTCGAGGGTCGCGGCGTTCGCGCGGTAGAGCCGGGACAGGTGGGCGGGTTCCCGGCGAGTCCGCTCCACGAGTTCGTGCACCCAGGGCTCCTCCGGCAGCGGGACGCCGTAATAGGGGTAGACCCGGCACAGCCCCGGAACGTAGGTGTACCGGATGGCCCCGCTCACCTCCAGCAGGTGCAGCAGGGTGGGCAGCGTGTTCAGGTCCATTCCCTCGCGCTGCCCGAGTTCCGAGAGGGTGGGGTAGGTCACCCCGCCGTGCAGGGTGTTGAGGAGCGCCTGGGCCTGCGCGAGGTCGGGGTAGCTGTGGTCGATGAGGTACCGTGCCCGGCGCTCGCTGCCCGTGCTCCACAGCAGGACCGCCCGCGCCTGAACGTTCGGGTCGCGACCCGCCCGCCCGGCCTCCTGCACGTAACTCTCCAGCGAGAGGGGGGCGTCGTAGTGCACCACGAGGTGGATGTCCGGGGCGTCCACGCCCATCCCGAAGGCGTTCGTGGCGACCATCACGCGGATCAAGCGGGCCTGAAACTGATCGAGCAACTCGGTGCGCGCCGCCGGGGACAGCCCGGCGTGGTAGGCCGCGACCTCCACGCCGATCTCGCCGATCATCGCGGCAAGGCGCTCGGCCTTCGCGCGGCTCCCGACGTAGACAATGGCTCGCCCGTCGCGGGTGTCCTCGTTGGTCTTCAAGCCCGCGAGCATCGTGAGCAGCACCTCGTCCCGGCTGACCTTGCGCGGGCGTCCTCCCGCCGCGGCGTCCCCACCAGCCTGGAGGCGGGCGTTCGTCCGGTTCGTCACGTCCACCACCTCGTAGTACAGGTTGTGGCGCCTCACGCCGAGTTCCGTGCGCTCGGGGCCGTCCATATTCAGCACCCTGACGAGCTTCCGGCGGGTTTCGGGAGTCGCCGTGGCGGTAAAGGCGCTCACCGCCGCCCTCACGCCCAGCCCCTGCAACTCCTTGCAGACGTGCAGGTAGTCCGGCCGGAAGTCGTGCCCCCACTCCAGCAGGGTGTGCGCCTCGTCGTAGACCACACGCTCCGGGGGCCGCTCCTGCAGGAGCTGACGCACCGCCGCACTCTTGCGCACCCGTTCCGGCGCGAGGTAGAGGAGCTTGACCCGCCCGGCCCTCACGTCCTCGAGGGTGCTGTCCTGCTCGGCCCGCGAGAGGCCGCCCCACAGCCCAGCGGCGGGCAGACCGAGTTGCTGCAACCGGGTCACCTGATCCTGAATCAGGGCCACGAGCGGGGAGATCACCACCGTGTACCCGTCCCCGAGAAAGGCCGGGAGCTGGAACACGAGGCTCTTCCCCGCCCCAGTCGGCATCACCGACAGCACGTCGATGCCGCCCAGAGCCGCCGCCACGCCCGGGTACTGCCCCTCACGGAAGCCGCCGGGCGGGAACTCGAACAGTTCCACCAGCGCCTCCTCCAGCTTGCGGCGCCGCTCGGGCTCGTCAAGGCCGCGCAGCTCCTCACGCAGGCGGGTGATGGCCTGCATTTTCGGCGCGACGAGTTCACCGAAGGTGAGGCGCTGGCCCCACAGCCCGCCGAGCTGCGCGTAGAAGTCCTCGCGGTCGCGGGCCCGGCGCACATTCTCCGGGGGAATAGGCAGCGCCCCAAGAAAACGGTCCTGATAGTGCGCGAAGGCGAGGCGCTTGTCCCAGACCACGAAGGCGCCCGGGGGCAGTCCCGCGCGGTCGTTGCGGATCAGGCGACCGAAGCCCTGCACGAACTTCAGCACTGCCCGGGGAAGGTACAGGGTGTTCCAGTAGGTCTCGAAGTCGTTGACGTCCCGCCGCTGGGCCTCGAGCACGAGGTCGGGGATCGGGAAGGGCGTCTTGTCGAGGCTGACGAGCGCGAGGTCGCGGATGTCCACCCCCTGCAAGAACCCGGCCGAGCCCAGCGCGTGCCACGCCCCCCCACCCCGCAGGTCCTGCACGGTGCGCTGGGTGCCGTCCCGCACCGAGTTCAGGTGCCGCTGGGTCATGGTCCGGCTCGCTCGCCGCAACCGCTCGTTCGCCGTAAAGATGTGCAGGGCCCGGTGGGGGGTCTGCGGCACGAGGTTGTCGAGTTCCTGACCGACGAGGGTCGGAAAGTCCGGGTGGTGGACGAGCGGCAGGTGATTTGTCAGCAGCACGTGCCCCTGCGCGTACGGCAGCACGGGAGGCAGCACCATGTACCGGGCGTCGGGAAGGGCGAGGTCACGCTGAAAAACGCCGAAGTCAGCGACCTCCCCACGACCGGGCGCGTCCCACGTGCCCGGCACGCGCAGGGTGGCGCTCGTGAACACGAGGCTGCCGGTCTTCTGCCACAGCTCCTCAAGCATGGAGGACAGCCACAGGGGGACGGCCCACAGCGACGCGGCCTGCTCGTCGGCGCTGACCGCGTACACGTGGGCCCCGGGCAGCGTGCGGCCCAGCAGCACACCCAGGGTTTCGATCTGGTCGTTCAGGCGCGCGAGGAGGGCCTCGAGGTCGAGCCCATAGGGGGAGCGCTCGGCAAGGGACGGGACGAAGCCCGCGCAGTACTTCAGGCTGCCCGTGAGTTCCTCGGAGGCGCGTGCCACGGCACGCCACTCGGCGCTCTGCATGGGCAGGGGGTCCACCGCCGCCTGAAAGCCGAACGCCTCGCTGCCCTGCCCGAACTGCATGGCGAAGCTCTGCAAGGCGGCCTGCCACGTGTCGACCCGGGTTACCAGCAGGTCGAACGCGGAGGCCGCCTTCCGCGCGTACTCGGCGAGGTGGGGGTCCTCGGCCCGGGCGGCGTCCTTCTCGATGGTCGGCAGCAGGCCCGCCGGCTCCCCCTGGGTCCGCCGCAGGAACTCACGGGCGACGCTGAGCACCGCGTCGGTGCCGAGTTCGCGGCGCAGGGCGGACTGGGCCGCGTCCTGAACGTCGTGGGCCTCGTCCACTACGACCCGGTCGAAGGGCAACCGCTCCTGCTCCAGACCACCCAGTTGGTTGCGCAGCAGCAGGGCGTGATTCACGACGACGACATTCGCCTGTGGCACGAGGGCTTGGGTGCGGTGGTACGCGCAGGTCCCCGAGTAGGGGCAGGCGTCCCGGCAGCGTTTGGCGACCGTCGAGGTGACGATCTTAGCCCGCAGGTACTCCGGCGAGCGGGTCACCGCGCTGGGCGGTAGCGCCCCGTATTCCCCGGCGCGCACGTGCAGGGCCAGCAGCGCCACCGCGCGGGCCTCGCCCGGCGCCATCACCAATCGCCCCGGGCCGTTCTCGTCTTCCCCATCGGCAGGGCGGTGGCGGCGCGTGAGCAGCAGGTGCAGCCGCTCCGGGCAGAGGTAGTTGCTCTGCCCCTTGAGGGCCACGACCCGGACCTCGAAGCCCCCCTGCGCGAGGTCCTGGGCCTCCTGCACAATCTGGTCCTGAAGCTGCTTGGTGTGGGTGCTGATCACGACCGGCTTTCCCGGCTGCCCGCTCAGCAGCGCCGGGTACAGGTAGGCGCGCGTCTTGCCCGTCCCGGTCGGGGCCTCCACCACGAGGCGGCCGGGGGCACCCAGGGTCTCCGATACCGCCCGCGCCATCTCCACCTGACCCGGGCGGGGCGAGGGAAGCAGTTCCCCGAGCTGCTGAGCGCGGCGCCCGCCGCTCCACACTGCACTGACGCCCGTGACCACCCCGGCTACCCGGGAGCACAGCCGGTCGAGTTCCGTGCGGGCGAGCTGGACGGGATCGAACGCCAGCGCGAGTTCGGGGACGGGCAGCGCGGCCAGCAGGGCGCGCAGGTCTGCGGGCAGCGCGTGCAGCCGTTCGATCATGCGGTCGAGCACCCGGGACGTGGCGGCGCAGTCGGCGAGGGCCCGGTGGGCGTCGTCGTGCACCTCCCCGCAGAAGCGGGCGTGGAGTCCCTCGAGGCCGTACCCCTCCACCGGCGGGTCCTCTGCTGCAAAGGCCAGCGGCGCGAGCAGCAGCGTGTCGAACACGAAGGGAGGCACGAACTTGAGACCCTGCTCCCGGCACAGCCGCCGCAGAAGCGGCACGTCGAACCCCAGGGCGTTGTGCCCCACAACCGGCAGGTCGCCTACGAAGCTGAGCAGACGTCCAAGGACCTCGAGGAGGGGCTGGCCCTCGCGGTCGAGGTCCTCCTGCTGAATGCCCGTGAGTTCGGCCACCGTCCTCGGCACCCGCTCGCCCGACACCAGCAGTTGCAGGGTATCGACCAGGCGGCCCTCCTCGATCCGCAGGGCGGCCACCTCCAGCAGGCGCGCCTCGGTGCGGTCCACCGACGTGGTCTCGATGTCGAGGATCACGTACGACCGGACCTGGGAGGCAGGGGTGCCGTGCAGTTCGCCGACGCGCTCCTCCTGCCCCGGCAGAAACAGGTACTCGCCCTGCTGACGCACCTGCCCGCGGGCCTCTTTAAACATCCTCGTGAGCAGGGAGCGCTTCAGTCCAAAGGCTTCGAGCAGGTCTTCTTCCGGCTGTGGGCCGTGCGTTCGCAAGTAATCGAGGACACGGCGCAGCAGCGGCGACATCAGCGTCCCCGCGCAGGTGTTGCAGCGGACACTTTCGGGCGGAAGCGGACTCGCATCACGGTGGAGATTCCACGCTAGCAGTCCGGCGTCGCAACGGGGACGAATTTGTGGAATTTTCTTCCTTCATGAACGGGATGACCCTGCCTCATCCGAGGCCAGCTCAGCCTGGTACATCCTCAATACTGCGGCCATGCAGCAGTCCAGCCAGGCGCAAGACCAGAACCTGAGCATGTGGTTCACCCAGATTCAACAGGGCAGCATCAAGCTGCCACGCTTTCAGCGGCACGAGGCCTGGGACCGGGGGCGAATCACCAGCTTCCTCAACACGGTGATCTACAACCTGCCCGTGGGCGTCACCCTGATGCTGGAGGTCGCCGGACACGAGCAGTTCGAATCCAGGTACATCGTCAGCGCTGAACCCCAGGCTCCGCAACCCGTGACCCGGCACCTGCTGGACGGTCAGCAGCGTCTGACCGCCTTCTGGCGGGCCATGCACAACAACTACCCGCAGGAAACCTACTTCGTCTATCTCCCCGACCTCGATCGCTCGGGGGCCCCGACGGAGGCCGAGATGGGGGTGCGCTGTGTGCCGCGGTGGGCCAACAAGCAGGGCCTGCTCATGCCCCGCTGGGCGGCCGACCCGGCACAGTGTCTCCAGCGCGGGCTGCTCCCCATCTCCCTGCTCCGGCCCGGGGACGTCAAGGCGGAAATCGAGGCCTGGTTGACCGAGGCGACCCGGTCGGAGAAGCCGACGGGCACGGAGCCCGACGCCTTCGCCCGACTGGAAGCCTTCAATGACCGTAGAAGCCTGATCAACGAGCAGATCACGGAGCTGAGGACTCTCGTCGCGCAGTTCAACCTGCCCTTCCTGTCCCTCCCCGCCTCCACCAGCAAGGACGTGGCACTGAAGGTCTTCATCAACATGAACACCAACAGCAAGCCCCTGGCGCTCTACGACATCATCGTCGCGGAACTGGAGAGCGCCGTGGGGAAGTCCTTGCACGACCTCCAGGCCGAACTCGACACGCAGCACCCCCACGTCAGGCGGTACGGCAACCTCTCCAACCTCGTGCTGACCACCTCGGCCCTGCTGCAAGACAAGCTCCCAAACGAGCGCGGCATGGTGGAGATGGGCAAGACGCAGTTGCTGGACAACTGGTCCAAGCTCGTGCGCGGGTTGGACCGCATGGGCCGCTTTCTCGCCCGGGAGGGGATCTTCGACGCCGCGCGCCTGCCTACCAACGCTGTCTTGGCGGTGATCGCCGCGGCGTACGACCTCGTTCCCGAGCACGGCGACCTGGCGGCCAAGGGGGAGCGCCTGCTTCGCCGGTACCTGTGGTCCTCCTGCTTCACGGACCGCTACGAGAATGCCGCCGCCTCACGCGCCTTCGCCGACTTCAAGGCCCTTAAGGCCCTGCTGCTCGACCCCAACTTCAACGAACACGACCTGGCGACCGTGCCCGTCATGAATCGCGCCGAGTTTCCGCTCGCGGAAGCGGACTCCCTCCTCGCCGCGGGCTGGCCCAAGGGTGTGGGGATTCGCGCCCGGGCCATCCTCGCCGTCACCACCCTGCTGGGAGCCCGGGACTTCGCCGACGATCAGCCCGCCTCCTACGAGAGCGTGCAGAAGCGCGAGTATCACCACGTGTTTCCGGCGGCCCTTCTGACCGACGCAGGGCTGGATAGGGCGGGCGACCTCGCGCTGAACTGCGCGCTGATCACGTGGAAGACCAACCGGAGCATCGGGCGCAAGGACCCCCTCGACTACCTTCAGGAGCGAGTGCAGTGGGCCGATGAGGCCACGGTCCGGGAGAGGCTGCGGACCCACTTGATCGACATGGACGACCTCAAGGACGCGAAGTACGGGGCCGAAGGTGGCCCGGGACTTCGGTCCAAGCTGGAGCCCGAGTACGAGACCTTTCTTCGGCGGCGGGCCGAACTGGTGACCGCGGCCATGCAGGTCCTCGTGGAAGGGCGCCGTCCCTCGCTGGAGACGCTGTGGGCTCAGCAGGTGACGGTGGGCAGTTGACGAAGCCGTCCCAACGGCGGTTCCCTACACTGAAGTATGTTCCGGAAGCGTTTGGAGGAGGTCAGCGCCTGGCTACAGACCCAGGGGGAGAATCTCGACCGCAGAGAGCGGGCCTACAAGCTCGAAGGCGCCGCCCGTGTCCACGCCCGGCTCCAGACGTTCCTCACCGACCCGGGCGTCACCCAGATCAATGTTCAACCGCCTCAGGAACTCAACCTGCTCAGCTGGCAGATCGTGGACGGGCTCAACACCATGATCAAGGGCGCACCCGAAGTGTTTCGGTCCGCCCTGTCCGTCCTGTGGACGCCACCCCTCGATCCCGGCCGGGCCGATCAGTTCTGGAGTGTGCTCGACCCGGCCCTGGACACCCTGAGTGAGACGCAGCGCAAGCATTTCTCGGGGGTAGGCACGCGGGCGAGCGTCACAAGTTACTTCCTGTTCCTCGCCGACCCCCTCGGGCATCCGTTCTACCGCCCCAGCTTCGGCGGCAAGGCCGTGGAGTGGCTCTACGACAAGAAGGACGGGCTCGACAAACGCACGCTCGGGAACCTGTTGACCGACTACGTGGGCCGCTGCCGGTACCTTCACCAACAGTTCCGGGACGCGGGCGTCCCCCTGCGGGACATGCTCGACACGCAGGGGGCGCTGTATATCATCAGCAGCCAGTACCTGGACGGCCAGTCTCGCAAGAAGTAAGAGGACTCTAACCCTGGCACCTTACGGCGCACAGGTTGCGGGGCATCCTCGCCGAGCCTGACATCAGCGCTCGGTCATAAGGCTGGTGGCTAGGTCGTGACTGGCCTCCCCTCGGTAGACCTGCGCGTGGTACGGCATGCTCATAGGAACTTCAGAATAGCTGTCCTCAGAGATCAAATAGACCGCATACGACCAGGTCGAAGGACCAGTGAAACGGCGTCGCCCCTCACTCGTCCCCGCTGAGGTGTACTTCAGGAACACCCGCCTTCCATGCTAGGTACTGGATTAGCTCATCCGCCCACGAGGGGGATCATGTCGAATCTCCCTGGCAGTCAGTCGGTTGGCGTGGACCGGGCACAGATCGCGCCCTCTCCCTTCGACGCGATCTGTGCCCGGGGTGGCTGCTGCCGAGTCGATCCGTTCTCTTCCTAGACCTTGACTTGTCCCTCGTTGGGAGTGACGGTGACGGCAGGAGGGTTGAGGGTGGCTGCGGGCAGGAGCGTCTTGGCGAAGCTCGCCACACTGACGACGGCTGCCAAGGTCACCCCGCCGTACGCGAAGGCGCGCGCATAATCCATGGGCGTGCTGCCCCAGGGCTCACCCGTGAAATACAGCGTCTGCAGACCCGTCACGCTGCCCAACAGCCAGGCAACGAAAGCGCCCGCGAGCACCGCCAGCCAATTCCACAACAGCGGCGGGGCCACCACGGACAACGTCGTACGTCGGCGCGGCCGAGCAGCGTCTGTCAAAAGAGGGCGAAGCGGCGCTGGAGCAGGCCACGGTCCCTTGAGTGAGAGGGGGAATGGCCTCAGACTCTTGACCTTTGTCCTCAGCATTTGAACAAGTGGCGGGTTAGCCGCTCCCGCCTGCTCGAGGTCCAGGGCCCCGAGCAGCGTGCTGCGGAGTGCCGTCAAACTTGCGTCGTACTTCTGGAACTCGGCGGCTGTGAGGCCCTGCCAGTCTGCCTGATCGTCGAGCTTTCTCAGGAGGGCTGCACGGGCTGCTACCGCCTCTTGGCTCTTACCAATCTCGCGCGCCAACTGGTAGGTCAGGAGGCGCTCAGCCAACCGCGCGGCTTCGCGAATGGTCTGCTGCACATCGATGGCTGCCAGAATCTCGATGGCCCGGGTTTGGGACTGTGTTGGGAGGGAACTGCGCTTGTCGAGGTTCGCGCCCCCGTCCAAGACCCGCTGAAGCATACTGATGACGAAATATGGTTGACCCCGCTTGACCTCGAACTCTTTACCCCTACTTTTGATCGCCCGCATGTGACCTTCGAGCTTATCGAGTTCCTTGGAGAGCGCGCGCCAGGAGAGGAGGGCCTGGGCGAGGTGCTCGGCGTGCTCGGTCGGTAGCCAGAATTTGTACCAGGTGAGGTAGGCGCTCAACTCTTTCTTTGTGGTTCTGAGCCTGTAGCGGCCCTCAGTCAGTGAGGGGACCGCACGGGGATTCAATCCCTGGAGCTTCAAGTGGGCGTTCAGCTGATGAACGGCCGACCAGCGGGTGAGCAGCAACCCCACCAACGTGGTCACGACCACGCCAGCCAGGATCAGCAGCAGCGCCCAATAAAAGGGCGTCCGAACAGTCAGCTTTAGGTCTTTCAACGTCTCGTTGCCGGGCACCGTGTAAACCCCCGCCTTGACGGGTCGCGTCGCCCGGTTAGGAAACTCCGCAGGTGGGCTGGCGGTGTTCGCGGCCAAACTGTCCGTGGGGTAAAAGCCCTGCAAGACGCCCTTCGCCGTGCGGCAGACGAAGACCTGCTCATTGGGCAAGGTGGTGTGGGTCAGCGTGATCCCGGTGGCCGACGTGCAGGCCTCGGCCTTAGGCTGGGCAAGAGCATCGTTGGTGTCTTTGATAAAGGCCAGGGGTGCGACAGCGTGAGCTTTGACCGGTTGAACGACCGTCACCCGGGCAGCGTCCACGAAGGCTGGAGGGCCCGCGTCCCTAGCGCGCACGATGTAGAGCACCGAATGCGGCTGGGCCTCGATACACAGGGCCGACCCGGGCTCGATCGCACTGTTGGTCCACACTGGTCCGGCACAACCGTCTAGATGAAGGGTGGTCGGAGAGCTACCCTGAGACGGTATGGAGATCACCTCTGGGGTCATGGCGCGGGTGGACGTGTTGATCACCGTGACGTTCCCGCTGGCCTGGTCCGTTTCAACCGTCCAGGGTGGAACTTGCTGCGCAGAGCCCAAGGCCGCAACTGCAAACAGGGGAAGAGGAAGTAGCCGTCTTACATCCATACCTTTCCTCCTCAAGGCGCCAGGTCACGCCGACAGCGGGTAAGGCCGTGGTCCACCGGCCCCAGCATAGAAATTTCTTCGGGCTCGGGGCGACGAAAGAGTTTGACCGTGTACCAGGCCTCCGAGGGTGCTTGGCGTGCGAATGCTCCTGCCTGGCCTCTCCCGCCCCCTGCTCTCGGTCAAAGGCCTAATGGACGCTGTGGCCACGAGGACACGCCCGTCCCCTGCCCGGGCTCACCTCTCCCCGGAAGGGGCGCTGAGCTGCAACGCGGCCATGGCCGCATTCACCTCCTCCCACAGGTGGGTCAGGTCCTCCGGCTCCTCTCCGCTGGTCAGCATGCGCTCCACAGCCTCCTCCACGGCTCTGGCGTTCAATTCCGGTCGCAGCCGCAGAATTACCGTGATCAACAGGGGGCGGGTGAGGGGGCCAAGCTCAGGGGCGGGCACGGCCCCTTCCCTTCAGGGGAATCAGCACCCCACACAGCGTGTGCAGGTCGTTCTGGAAGTACATCAGCCCCTCGGGTCTCGCCCGCCAGGACAGCATGAAGGTCGTCAGCGCGTGGAGACCAGAGATACGCTCGCTCTCCGTCCACGCCACGCCATTCCCGACGTCGGCCAACTGCTCGCCCACCGTGCGCAGCAGTGACCTCGGCAGGTCCAGCACGGAGGCCAGGGCCGGGCCGGTCGTCTCCGGCAGGAGGGGCACGATATACCCCGCGCCAGGGCCACCAGGAATCCCGGAAATCCGCTCCAGTTCCGTCACCGCGTCGTCGAAATTCATCTCGTCTCCTCTCTGTGGAAGGTGCGGACAGCATCACCCCTCAGCGGGGAAGACCCGGAGAAGGGCAACTTCACTCGAATCTTCGCCCCGGGTCCTCCTCGGGCTCGCGCCCCCACTCCTCCCGCAGCATGCGGCGGTAGCGCCCGGAGGCGTGACGGGCCGCCACCTCGTGTCCAAGCGAGGTGTGCAGCCGCACCAACCGGACGTGCCCGTCCTCGTGGAGGGGGTCAAGTTCGATGGCCCGCTCGTACCACGCCACCGCCTCCCCGGGGGCCGTCCGTTCGAGCTGGCTTCCGAGCGTCGTGGCCGCCGCCACCGTGGCCTCCAGCACGTCGGCGCGGACCGGCTCGGCCCACTCCGCCTCCACCGCCGGCAGGAACGCCCCGCTGTAGGCCTCCACCGCCCGGCGCAGGTCCTGGGGGGCGAGGGACACGAGGGCCCGCCGCGCCAGCCCCGCGTCGAGGTCCAGGGTGAACCTTTCGGAGAGGCGGTACACCCCTGCCTCGAAGGGCAGCGGGTTAAAGGTGACGGCGGGATGGGCGGCCAGCGCCAGACGCAGGTGCCGCACGGCCACCTTGAAGTACTCCACGTGACGCCGCTCGTCCGACCCTCCCCACAGGGCGTCCACGATGCGGTCCCGCGTGGCCTCACCGTTCAGGGCCAGCCACACGAGCACCTCGGCCGACTTGCTCAGGGGCAGGTGGAGCGGCGTGCCCGTGAGGGTTACCCGCACGGCACCGAGCGACTGGATGTGCAGGGGAAGCGTGGTCGCCAGAGACAGGGGGCGCGGGACCGAGGGGGGCATCAGCCGCACGAAGGCGTCCCCCGGCCGACCGACCCGGGCGCAGGCGGCGGCCACCCGCCGCAGCACCTCGCCGTCGCCAGGGCAGAAGTGCCGCCTCTCAGCGGTCGAGAGCGCGGCTTGTACCCGCTCCGCCTCGGGGCGCCGGAACTGGCCGAGTTCGGTGGCGGCCTCCGCCGCGTAGAGCGCGCCCCGCATACCAGACGAGAAGGCCGCACCCAGGCCGGCGCCCGTCACCTGGGAGAACAAGCGGTGCGCCGCCGTCCAGTCCTGCTGGGCCCGGGCCCACAGCCCCTCGCAGAAACGCAGCGCGGCGTCCGGATGTTCCTGCGGGCTCTGAGCCACCACGCGCGCCCAGGCCAACGCTTCCAGGGCGAGCGGGTGATCGCCGCTGCGAAGGGCGGCCTCGACCAGGCGTGGCAGGACCCGGGAGGCCAGCGCGTCGAACTTGAAGCGGCCGCACAAGCTCACGGCCAACCGGTACTGTGCGGCCGCCGCCTGGTTCTCCCCCCGCCAGAAGTGAATGTCCCCCTTCGTCTCCAGCAGCAGCGCCTGCACGACGCTGTGTTCCCGCTCGGCGACGGGCAGGGCCCGCGCGATCAGGTCGAGCGCCTCGGTCTCCTGGCCCCGTTCGCGCAGCAGGTCCGCCAGGTCGTTTTGTAACAGCAGCGCCCGGCTGGGCATGCCGAGTGCCTCGTACACCTCCAGCCCCCGGCGAAGCGCGGCCTCGCAGGCCTCTTCCTGTCCCGACAGGCGGTAGGCGAGTTGGAGCGCGGCCAGCGCCGCGCCGAACTCCACCAAGTCGTTGCCCGCGTGGGCCAAGTCGGCCGCGGCGCGTGCCACCTCGCCCGCCTCCACATGCCGGCCCAGCGTCAGCAGCGCGGAAGCCTTGACACGCAGCAGGCGCCGGACGTCCTTCGCGTCGGAGGCGCAGCGCAGGCCCTCCTCGGCCAGCTCAAGCTGCCGCGCCGACTCCCCCGCCCGGGCGGCCAGGACGCCCAGGGAGAACAGCAGGGGTGGGTCGGTTCCGCCCTCCTCCCGCAATTGCCGCAGGAGCAGCTCACCTCGGCCAGCCTCGCCTGTCTCGAACAGGGCGTGGCCGAACAGCCGTTGCAGCCTGGGCGGCAACTGACCTGCTGGCACGGCCTCGAGCACCTGGCGAACCAGACGGTGCTCTCCACGGGTCTCGTACTGTGCCGCCAGGTGCTCGGCCAGGCGCAGGACCTCGCCCGGTGCCCCGGCCGCGCGGTAGTGCCCCAGCGCGCGCAGACCGTCACCGGCCTGCTCGGCCCCCTGACCTGCCGCCAAGTGCAGCTGGGTATGCCGCTCCCCCTGGCCGCGCAGTTCCGAGTCGAGGAGTTCGCGCACCAGCTGGTGTGGCCGGTACATTCGGCCCAGGGGCGTGAGGGGCAGCCCCGCCCGGCGCACCTCGCGCAACCAGCCGGGCGCCAGAGACAGGCCGGCCTGGACGGCGCCCTCCTCCGTCCAGACCTCCAGCACGCTGGCCTCCGGCAGGCGCTCCCGCAGGGGCCGGGGCAGCTGGCCCAGGACGTCCGCCACCAGGTCGGCGGGCGTGAGCTGCGGCGCCGCGCCGCTGGCCACGAGGGCCACCCCGACCGGCCACCCGTCCAGATGGGTATGGACTGCTTGCGGCTCCAGCGGAGGGGGCAGGTCCCGAAGGCACGCCGCCGTCTCCTCTGGGGTAAAGGCCAGGTCGGCCACACCGAGTACCCGGGCGTCTCCCCGCGCCGCCCGCCGGGCGAGGCCGATTCCCGGTTCCGCCCGGCCAGCCAGAAAAACGCGGTGGCCCTCGGTCAGAGCGTCCAGCCAGCGCTCCAGCCAGCCCTCGGCCGCGGCCTGAAGCACCTCCGTCCCGTCCAGCACGATATCGAAGGACACCGTGCTCGCGGTGAGGTCGTCCGCGAGGGCCAGGGCCAGCCCCTCCGAGGAGCCGCCCGACTCCTGCCGCCGGACCCACTGCGGCAGCGGCAGCCCGGGCGCGACCCGGCGCAGGGCGAGCACGATGCTGCGGCTCAGCACCTCTGGGTCGGCGTCGTCCTCGCGCAGACTGACCCACGCCACCTGGCCCGGCCGGGCGCGCGCCTGCTGGGCCAGCAGGGTCGTCTTGCCATAGCCTGCCGGGGCCACCAGGACCGTGAGGCGGCCCTCATTCGCGTCCAACTGCCGAAGCAGCTCAAGGCGGGCCAGTTCGCGGTGAACGGGACCCGGGATCTGCTCTCGCAACCCTGACACGTCGGGAGAAGCCACCCACACCTCCAACATTCTGAGGAGACGGACGCGGACCACCGGGAGACGCCGGAACGTGTTCTCAGTATAGGCACCTCACCCTTTTCCCAGGGCCTCATGGTCTTCTCCGGTGCTTTCCCGGGAGCAGCGCAGGCTGACCCCAGGAGCCCAGGGGCGGCAGGCCGCGCCCTGGGTCTCCCTCACCTACAGGGTGAGCGGTCTGGACTGACAGGGTCGGTGCGCCGACGCGGGGCGGAGCGCACAGCCTGGCAGGCCCCCCGAACTGCCCGCCCGGCCTGTGCCGGCCCCGCGTCCCCAGGGAGAGCCCATGTTCCGTACTGTTCTGCTTGCCGCTGTCGCCCTTGCCGCCACGCCCTTCGCCCACGCCGACGACTTCATGGGGTCGGTCGTTCAGGACGAGTACGACAACATGCTGGACGAACACACGCCCCCGTACCGGGAGATCCTGTCGTCGACCGTAGGGGACCTGGAGGACAGCGGCCGCGCTACCTACCGCTATACCCTCGTCCGCGGCCGTACTTACCGCTTCTTCGGCGTCTGTGACGCGGACTGCAGGGACCTCGACCTCGTCGTGTACGACGCGAACAATACGCGGGTCGCCTCCGACTTCGCCATGAATGACCGACCCACGGTTGACTTCACGGTGCCGAGCAATGCCCGGAGCACGAGCTACACGCTCGCCGTCATCATGGCCTCGTGCGAAAACGATCCCTGCCAGTTCGCGTTGGGTCACCTGCGGCGTTAGGCGGGTCAGGAGGACGCCAACAGGGCGACCTGCTCCGGAGATGGTGAAGCCCCTTCGAGTTGGACACCTTCACCGTCCACCAGCACCCGCCGTGCTGGTGGACGGCGGGGTTCGGGGCCCGCCTTCTCAGTGACCGCCGCCCCACGCAGAGGCACCGGGAGCCTGCCCACGGTCAACGGGAGGCCCGGCGTTCTGCCGCTGGAGGTATGGGGGTCAGAAAAAGCCCGTCTTCTCCCCTTTGAACACCAGCATCCGAACCGTCGGAACCACGCGTCCATGATGGGTTGAGGATGGAGGATGTGCGCCCCCGAACGCCCTGACCCGGCGTGCACTTCGCAGGAAGGCGGGCCTCAAGTTGCTGATGCCGTTGGCGAGGTCTCAAGACCTGTTGCGCGATAGAAGCGAGGACAGGTCAGATCAGGCGTGTTACGGCTGGAGAAGCTGAAATCCCGAGTGCGTTCCTTCGAGCGGCTGGTGGGGCTGACACCCACGGAGTGCCAACAGCTCCGGACCGAACTGGAGCCGATGTGGGAGCAGGTCCACCGCCGCTCCCTCTCAGCGGCGTTCACTTCAACAATGCCGAGGTCCTCGGCAAGACCATCCAGATTCGTCAGGGCATCGCCTACCCCGTCCAGCTCGCCTTCAAGGGGTTGACCGGAAATACCATCCGGTACCTCGATCTGCAGGGCGTCGGCCGCCTGGAGAACATCCCAGCCCAGGCAGGCGCGAATGCCCCAGGACCACCACCGCCCTCCCGGGGCAGGCCGAGTGGCGTCGGCGGGGCCAGGTCGGCGGCACCAACTTCGTCGCCCTTATCGGCGGCTGCCATGCCACCGGGACGACCGCGTCCTGCCTGATCTGATGAGCCTGATTCCTGACGGGGCGGAGGGCACCGTCTACCCCGGCGTGCTGTGGCAGATGACCGGCCGGACGATTCAGGACGGCACGGTAAATCGCCAGATTGGCGACAGCCTGTTCCGGGGTGTCCCCGTCCGCAGAGGCTTCATCTCGCTGCCTCCGAGGCTGGAGAGCGACCCCAGAGGCTCTAGATGTCCTAGAAACATAGGTGCCTACAAGCCTAGCTCTTCTGATTGAGCCAGGCCTGGAGGAGTTCTCGCACGACGGCGCTCACCTCCACTCCCTCCTGCAATGCCTTGATGCGGACGGCCCGCCTCAGTTCCGGGGGAACCGTCACGTTGAGTTGCACCATCTTCTCCACCGGCTTCTCAACGGGGGCAGGGGTGTCGACCTCTCCCCTCCCCTGCTGAGGAGGCTCAGGGGGAGTCGTTGTCACAGGTGCAGCCACCACCGGCTCTCCTCCTCGCAGGACCTCGCCGAGTTTGGGTCTCTTGCTCCGGGTCATTCCTGCAACTCCTTCCAGACGGCGGCGTACTCGTCCAGCTCGGTGGGCGTTCCGCCGAACGCAGCCTTGTACGCCTCAAGTTCCCGGATACGGGCATTCAGGACGGGGAGCCCGGTCAGGGCTTCCTCCGCCTCCCGGGCTAGGCGGCGCCGCGGGTTGTAGCGGGTGAGCAGCACCGCCACGTCCAGGTCCTCCCGCTGCGCCTGGAGGTCCGCCAGCAGTTCCAGTGTGGGCCGCAAGCGGTCTACCTCCAGCCCCGTGGGCGCGACGGGAACGAGCGCCGCGTCGGCCAGCCCACCCGCCCGCAGCAGCAGTTCCCGGGAGTTGGGCGGCGTGTCGATGATGACCAGCCCCCCCGTCGCCCCCGCGGCCTTGACCTGCCGGGCCAGGCGGTCCGGTTCCCCCTGGATCACCTCGAAGGGCAGCTCGGCGTGGGCGGCCCAGCGGTGGGCGCTGTGCTCGCTGTCGGCGTCGATCACCGTCACGGGCTGTCCCTGGCTGGACGCGACGGCGGCCAGGTAGAGCGCCGTGGTGGTCTTCCCCACCCCCCCCTTGAGACTCAGAATGGCGAGCGTCTTCATAGCTACAAGTCTAGGTGGTTAGCGTTATAGGTGTCTATCCCACTCTGCATATATCTTCCTGTACTTATAGGTTTATAGTAGGTTACAGACCTAGAGGGATGACGCCCTATGGAGCTATCTACCTAGTCTCCTAGAGTGTAGAAAAGGTGGAGGAGATGCGGAGGCGCAAACGCTACATCAAATGCTGGGACCGGGAGACGGGCCGGACGGTCCTGTTACATCGCAAGGTGGCCGAAACCATGCTGGGTCGTTCGCTCCTGCCGGGGGAAATCGTTCACCACCGCGATGGGGATTCCCTCAACAACACCTGGGACAACCTCCTCGTCCTCCCGAACCAGCGCTACCACGCCCACTTCGAGTACCACCTGCGCTGTGAGAAGCGGGGGCAGCCCCTCCTGTTCCCCGAACTCCTTCAGGTCATTCGCGAGGATCGGCGAGGCACCCTGTTCGAGGGCATCCTCCCGGGTTGACTCGGGCGATTTCGGCAGACGCCCTTCCAAGGAATATCCACCCGTCTACGCTTGAAATATAGGTTTATAGGAAGCTATCTACATACCTAGATAGATAGTTATTGCATCTCTCTCCGGGAGTTCCCGACGGGCACAGCAGAGGAGGGTTTGGGGGGGCCTTTGATGTCACCCCTCGGCGAGTTCCTGTTCGGGCAGGACGAACTGCGCGGTGCTCGCCACCAGCAGGGATGAGTTCGCCCGGTACGCCCGCAGGCGCCCCAACCGCTCGGGGGTCCAGCCGCCTGCCGTCTCCGCTGCCAGGATCAGGGCCTCGAGGGCCAGCCGCCTTGCTCCCTCCGGGCCGTCGGCAAGAGCCTGCTCCAGCACTTCCACCTCCTGCACGTCCGGACGGTGGCGGGCCGCGCGGAGGGCATTCACCGCCGACATCAATGCCTCCGCGTGCAGTTCGCTCCCCTCGGCCCAACGCGTGAGCCGCTCTCCCAGAACGTCCCAGTCCAGCGCGGCGGTGGCGAGGCTCACCTGGAGCGGCAGGGTCAGGGGGTCGGCGGCCAGCGCCCCGAGCACGGCCTCGGCGATGGGGGCGGCCCGGCGTCTGGAACCGGAGGCCGCCGCCTGAAGTGCGAGGACGGCCCCCCGCAGGGCACGGCGGTCGGGCAGCAGACGGGTGAACGCCTCCCCGATGGCCCCTGCATCCCGGGCCGAGTAGGAAGCGAAGATCACCCTTGCGGCCGCCGCCGTCTCCTGCTCGTGGGGAGAGGCGAGGCTTCCCAGCAGCGTGCCGAGCAACCGGCGCTGCGGGTCGGTCACCGGCCGCTGGTGGTGCAGGGTCTCCACCCTGACCAGCGGTTCGGGGTGGGTGAGGAGGGCCTGGAGGAGTTCCAGATACCGCTCCCGGCTGTCCCCGGTGAGGTTCTGGCCCGGCAGCCGGACCAGGCCGTCACTGAGCGCGGCGTCCCCGGACCGGGCCCCCGCCAGCAGGACGGGCCAGGTCTCGGGGCGGTTCAGGTGGTTCCACAGCGCCCGTAGCAGGGCCACCCGCACGTCCCGGTGCAGGTCCTGCCCGGCGAAGGCCAGCAGGGCCTGGGAGGCCGGGGCGCCGGGCAGGTCCCCGATGAGGCGCACCACCTCTTTCAGGACGGTCACCCGCTCACGTGGGACGTTCAGCAGGTGTTCCAGCGCCCGGTCGGGAGGCAGATCGAGGAGCGGGCGCCGCAGGGTGTAGATGGCGATCCGGGCGCGGTCGTCCTCCAGCGCCCCTAGCAGCGCGGGCACGCCCCGTCCCTCGTCCAGGCGGCCCAGGGCGCGCAGGGCCGTGTCCCGCAGCGCCAGGGTGGTGTTCCGGACGTCGGCCACCGTCGTAAGTCGCTTAAGGGGTGGGTCCTCAGCAGAGGTCCCCCCACGCGGAACGGGGGAGGGCAGGGCGGCCAGCCCGTGCAGGGCCCGCCAGACGCCCGGGTAATCCCGTTTCCCGTCCCCACTGAGTTCGATCAGGGTCTGGGCGAAGGTCTGCTGCTGGCTCAGGGTCCAGCGGGTGAAGCCCGCCGCGAAGGGCAGGACGAAGCGGGTGAGCCCAGTGCTGAACCGTCCACTGAAAGCCTGGCGTCCCAAGAAGGGCGTGAGCAGGTCCTGGCGCTCGCGGTGCAGGTGCTCGTACACGGGCGGCTGCGTGGCCCAGCTGGGGTCCTGGCGCAGCAGGAGGGGCACCAGCGCCGCGAAGCGCCCGCGGGCGTGCTCCCGAAGCAGCCCCAACGCCGCCGCCGAGACCCAGGTGCTCCTGGAGTTCCGGACCCGTTCCTCCAGTATCCGCAGCAGGTCTTCGGAGTCGGCCACGTACTTGCCCAGGCCGGTCAGCGCCTGGATCAGCTGGCCTTCCCGCTCCCGCGTCTCCCAGGAACGCAGCACCGGGAGCAGCGCCGCAACGACCTCCCGTGCCGTGGTCCTCGTCAGGCGACGCTCCATGTCCCCAAGGTTCACCTGACCGCGAGCCTGGACGATCCGCGCGAGCCAGGCAGCACTCCACCCGGGGTGGAAGGGCAGCAGGCCCAGCACGAACCGCTCGGCGAAAGCGGCCGTCTGGTGGGAGAGGTCGGCGGCGTTCAGCGCGTCCCCGATCACCTGCCCCGCGGCGTCGAGGCTCTCCTCCTGCCACAAGCCGGGGGGCAGCTCGGCCAGACCCCGCAGCATCGCCTGGCGCACCGGATCCTGCTCGTTGCGTCGCGCGGTCATGAGGGCCAGCAGTTCCACCTGCCGGGAACGCTCGTACCGAATACAGAAGGCCAGGCTGGTGAGGGCCTGAGCGCGCTGCTCCGCGTCCGGTGACCGCAGGGGCTCGTTCAGGACCGCCCGCGCCTCCTCCCACGGGAGAAAGGCCGCGTACTGGAGCCTTGGCAGGACCCGCGTCTGGAGAAAGGGCAGGCGGAGGTGACGCCGGGCCTCCCGGACCCGCAGCTCCGCCGGCAGGTGGTGCACGACAGGCAGGGGCAGGAGCCCTTCCAACGTCCTGAACACGTCGATGAAGGCCGGGGCCAGCCGCGCGCGGAGTTCGGACCGTAACTTCCCGTAGCGTTGCTCCGCCCCGGGCACCACCCCCGGCCTGCGGCGGAGCAACGCCTCGATCACCTCCGGCGGGAGACGGCGCAGGCGCGGAGTCAGGTTCAGGAAGGGCGGCGGGGCGTCCTCCGAATCCAGCATGAGGGCCGCCACCTCCTGTGGTCTGGTGACCGCCAGCTTCCAGAGCATCAGGCCCGTTACGGGGGTGGTGCGCGCCACTTCCCGGACGAGGGCCAGCGCGAGGTCCGGCGCACGCTCCCCCAGACCGGGCAAGATGATATTCACCTGACGCGTGAGCAGGGCGGAGAACTCGGTGCTCGCCCGCGCCCGCCTCAGCAGCTCCTGCCCGGCCACCTGCGGATGCCAGCGGGCCGTCCGTTCCCAGCCCGGGCCGGTCGTCCATCCGCCGTCGTCCAGCAACTCGGGGAAGAGCCGCTCGACCAGGGTGGAAGAGGCGTACGGCAGGACGGACCAGGCCTCCTGCCGCCGGCCCTGCTCCAGAAGCTGCTCGATCCAGGTGTCGACGGGGGTGCTGGGCCGCCCGGCCTGGCGCCACCGACCCAGCATCGGGCGGTGGCGGGAGGCGGGCAGCTCCCCCAGAAGGGCCAGGAGTTGCTCATCGGAGCACAGCATCGCCACGAGCCGGACGGCGAGACCGTGGACGTGACGGGAAGGGTCGAGGGCTGCCTGAGAGGCACGCTCCCCGTCCCGGCTGCCGAAACAGGCGAAGGCCGCCAGACGCCGTTCATACACGGCACCGCGGAGCAGTTCGTCAAGGAGAGCGTCCCGCTCCCGGGCGGGAAGGCGACCGACCTCGACCATGCGCCTCACGCGGGCATGGTGGGTCAGGGGTTCAAGTTCAGCGAGCAGGTCGGCAGTGTTCAAGGGGAGGTCCTTGCTGCTCAGGTTAGGGCAAAGAACATTCCGCCTGCGGCGCAAATCCTCACCTGAGAGGGGCCACGGTTGGAGGAGCAGAAGGCGTATAGGTGTGTACAAACCTATAAGCCTAGATATATAGCTACCTTGACCAATTCAATCTGAAGGAGACACGGTATTACACCCTCTCATCCGCCAGCGTGCCGCGTCAGGAGGCCTTCAGCGGGACCCAGGCCCAGAGGTTTCCCTATCCGCAGGTGGCGGTGACCCTCCTGGGCCGCGTCGCCATCCACAAGGACTTGCGTGGTCAGGGCATCGGCATCAATCTGATCCTGCACGCCCTGCGCCAGGCCGCACGGGCGGCGGAGACCGTAGCGTCCTACGCGGTCGTCCTCGACGCCAAGAACGAGAAGGGGGCGGAAATTTACGCCCGGCTGGGTTTCGTCCCCTTCAGGGATCAGCCACTCAAGCTGTTCCTCCCGATGCAGACGATCCGGCAGCTTCCGTAGTGTTCGCTGGACGAGCAGGATGACGAAAACCTGGAAGAACGTGCGTGTCCAGGCGCTCGCTCCTGACATGCTGGGAGCATGTTCCGAACCTGGCCCTCCCGCGAAGAGCTGTACGACCTGGTGTGGTCCAAACCGGCCGAGGAGGTGGCCGCCGACCTCGGCATCACGGGCACGGCCCTGACCAAGGCCTGCGCGCGGCGCAACATTCCCAAGCCGCCCCGCGGCTACTGGGCCCGGCTGCGGGCGGGACAGCCGGTGAAACGGGTCCCCCTGCCCAAGAGTGAGACACCGACGAAGAAGGCCAAGCCTGAGCGGCCCACCTTTGTGCCACCCCCTGTGGCGCAGACGTCCCCCCGTCCCCGGGTGGTGCAGCGCACCGAGCGGGCCTACGAGGGGGCGGACACCGACGTGTGGGGTCGCCTCGTTCCCCCCTGGACCGGCACGACGGAGTCCCTGGACCTGATGGTCTCCCGCGACGCCCTGCCGCGGGCCTTACAGGTCATGTCGCGGCTGATCGAGGAGGCCCGCGCCGCGGGAATGACGGTCACGGCGCAGCACCGCTCGACTTTCCTCGAGGTGGGGGGCGAGCAGGTCCGGCTGCGCCTCAAGGAGAAGGCTCAGGCGCAGGAGGGGCTGCCCCTGTTGCCCGCCCGCTCCACCTGGGACACACCCTCGCGGCAGAAGGCGCGGGGGACGGGGGAGCTGAGCCTGCTGGTGCTGGACCCCACGGGGGACGTGCCCACAGCCACCTGGCGCGACGGACCCCTCCCGCTGGAGGACCAGATGTCCGGGATCATCGGCGCGTTCCGGGCGGTGCCGGGGCGGGCCGAACAGCGGCGGCGGGCCGAGGCGGTGGCGGCCGAGCGCCGCCGGCAGCAGGAGCTGGAGACCCAGCGGCTGCGGATGCTCGAGGCGCAGCGGCAGGCGGAACTCCGGCGGCGGCGTGAGGAGGAGCAGGCCTGCCGGGAGACGTTGCTGGCTTACGCCCGGCGCTGGGAGGAGGGTCAGCGGCTGCGGGCCTACCTCGACTGGGTGCGAGCCCAGACGCAGGGCGCCCCCGACACCGGGACCGAGGCGTTCCAGGGATGGCTGGCGTGGGCCGAGCGGGAACTCCTCGCGCTCGACCCCGTTGGTAGTGGGGAGCTGACGGCCCTGACTGTCCGGGTGCAACGAATGACCGGGTGGCGGCCCCTCGAGGAGGTGATCCCCGACTCGCGGCGCTGAGGGAGAGGACCTGTGGGAGACAAGACCCGATTCCGCAATTTTTGTACGTACAAAAATGTTGGAATCGGGTCTCGTTCCCCTGTGGGCCTGCCGTTTTCAATGGACCAGCCGTGCAATTACCGAAGCTACCTCCAGCGTGGGTTGATGGGTGGGCACCGGCGTTTCCCGCTTTCTGGTGCTTGCGAAGCGACTGTCCGGCAGCACAACTGCCCCGAATAGCCGATGCGGCGGGTCGTCGCGCCTACCCGCTCATCTCCCCCACGTCGACCACTTGAGGTGGCTGGCTCACCCGGTAGCGGGCGTCGCACACGGCGGCGTTGAGGTACTGCACCCCGCCGCGCTTCTCCCGGCCGTACCCCTCGTGGATGTGCCCGAACACATGGACCCGGGGACGCAAATGCTCGATCACCCAGCCCAGGTGCGGACACCCGACGGCCTGACCCTCCGGCAGCACGCGGTCGAGGACGCCCCGGGGCGGCCCGTGGGTCACCACGACGTCCACCCCCGCCGGGAGCTGTCCCCAGTGCTGTCGCAACTCCTCGTCGGTGCGATTGAAGGCCCAGCGCATGAACTCGGGCGTGACGGGACTGCCCCAGAACCGCACGCCGTCCAGCTCTACTCCCGAGTCCTTGAGGTAGGTGACGTTGTCCGGGATCAGCCCCTCGGCAAGGTGGGGCGTGCGCTCGAAGGCGAAGTCGTGGTTGCCCGCGATCATCACCCGGTGCCGGAAGTCACCGACCCGGCCGAACCAGCTCAGGAAGCGGCCGATCTCGTCGAGCCGACCATGGCAGCTCACGTCCCCGGCGTGCAGCAGGACATCCCCGGGCGGGAGGCGGACCTGGTCGTGCAGGCCGTGGGTGTCGGCGATGCAGACCAGTCTCATGGGCAGGCTCCTCTGCCGATCTCATGCCCGGCGTGCGGGGGGGAACCACGCCCCCACCAGGAGGAGGTTGTTCCGGTGGATAGCATTCACTGCCCCAGCGTAGCCCCTGAGCTGCGGTGGAGCTGCCCGATGTGCCCTGGTCCTCATCTTCCGGGCCCTGCACGAACGAGGACGGCGGCCTGGCCGTGGTGGTGTGACCAGACGACCAGGTGCCCCAGCAGTGCTGATGACCTGGCCCCTGGCTTCCAGCCGTGCTCGCGGTGTTGGACGTGCCCGGCCGTCCAGCGCCATGAGTACGCCCGGGTGCGCAGCCCGGTGCCATCAGAGCAGGCCCAGTTCCTGGTCGAGGTCGGTCAGGGCTTGCAGGGCCGCCCGCTGCCACACCCCGTCGCGCACCATCCGGGCGATGAGCGCTGCGATGTTCCAGGCGTCGTCCGCCCCCCGGTGGTGGATGCCCTCCAGCGGCAGCCCCGCGTGCCTGAGCGCCCGGACCATCCCCGCCCGCTTCAGCCCGTACCCGGCCGCGTACACCCCCTTGGCATTGGTGTGACCCGCGCCGAACGGGTACGGCACGTCCCCCTCACACTGCCGCTCGAACTGCCGGCGGTCATAGTCGCCCCAGCTCGCCCACGGGCGTGAGGCACTTTGGAAGTCACGGCGCAGCACCTCGCAGGCTTCCCAGAAGGGGAGACCGCTCGCCACCTCTTCGGGCGTGAGGCCCGTCAGTTGAATACAGAACCCGCTGACCTCGGAGTGCTCGGGGCGCACGAGCAGGCTGCGCTTCTCCACCCGCTCCAGCGTGCCCAGGTCGAGGACACACACGCCGATCTCGATGATCTCGTTGTGCTGCCCGGGCGGGGGCTCACCCTCCCAGCAGGTCGCTTCCACGTCGATGACATTCAGCAGAGGCATCAGCTGTACTCCTCCCCGGTCTCCTTCTTGGCGTAGGCGTCGGAGATCAGCTTGAGGTTCAGGTCCCGCCCGTCACTCGTGAGGCGCGGGACGAGCGGCGTCACCACGATCCCCTCGCGGATGTGCATGCCCTGGCCCGAGACGGTCTCCAGGCCGTTGCGCAGCCCCCGCAGGGTCGCCACGTCGAAGGGTCCCTCGTACAGCAGTGGGACGGCGTGCTCCACGAACCACGTCGGCCACTCGGCGCGGGGGAGTACATGGCCCTCGTGAACGAGCTTGAACACGAACACGGTCGGCTGGCGAGTCCCGTAGGTGAAGCCCTTCTGCACCGGGACGACCTCCCCGAACACCTGCACCTCACCGGTTAGGAAGGCCGCGTCCGCCGCCTCGAACAGCCCGACGTTCCGGGCGGCCTGCCAGTACACGTTGCCCGCGTTCTCCCTGAGGGTGAGGCGGTTGCGGGACAGCCCCTTGCTGGTCACCAGCCACTCACCTGCCGCAGTGCGGTAGTAGATGCCTTGCGAGCCGTGAAGCTTCTCGTGAGCCAGGACGGGTTCACCCGCCTGGAACTCCCCGGCGTAGATGCCGAACTGCTCGACGTCGTGATGCATGTAGTGCCCCACCACGGGAAGAGGGGCGACCTCACCCGCCATGTGGATCGGGATGGGCGGTTCCCAGAAGGTGATGCCCAGGTGCCCCGAGAGGTCCTCGCCGAAGGGAAGGTCCTCCAGCCCCTCGCCGGGGAGGATCACGCCCTGGGAGAGTTCTCCACGCAGGCGGACCGGGCCGACCCGGTCGTGCTCGGGGCCGTGCAGGTACGAGGCGCTGGTCTCGGCGTTGACGTACCGCTGGGCGAGGTGGGGAGGCAGGACGGCGCGCTCGGGGGCGATGACGATGGGGTCGCCGTCCTGAAACTCGCCCTTGCGGACGACGAGCTGGAAGGCGCCGACCTTACACAGTTCGAGGCGGTCGGCGCCCTCGTGGGGGAAGAGGCGGGCACGCTCCTTGATGACTTGACGTTCGGCCATGACGGGTCTCCTGTTCGGCAGTCTCCACGCTGCCGCAGCGGAGCCTATCCGAGGTCAGGAGGGCGAACATCGGCTATCCCGCCCACACGGAACTACGCGAGGTGGCGCATCGGGTAGACACGAAAAACGCCCCTCACGGGGCGTTCTCCAGCCTGGAACCGTCGCCTCCTCCCGTGGGCGTGGCGGAGCAGGCCGTCGCCCCAACCGTCCAGGATGAAGGTGCTCCGGGGTCCAGCGCCGTCGCCGGGGTCTGCCGCGGTTGCCCAGCCCGGTGAGCTGACCTCCCCGCGGGAGTGGCCGAGCCGACCACCCCACACGCCTTTAAGCCGCTGGCCCCCCGTACAGCCGGGGTAGATCGACGAGCGTCACGCCACTTCCCTGCACCTCGGAGGTGAAGCCCCGCCGCGAGAACAGCGCCAACTCCGCTTCCCCGCCCCCGTAGCGGGTCTTCTGTGCCGACTCCCGCAGCTTCCCGAGGACGTTGAGCCCCACCAGGTCCTCCCACCACTTGCATTCCCCGTACACCACCCGCCCGTCGAGCAGCGTCGCCGCCACGTCCAGGTCGTAGTCCGCCGCCCAGATCGACCCCACCTCCCGGGCGGGCACCCCGAACACTTCCTGACCGTAGCGCCGCATGAAGTCCCGGCAGATCCCCTCGAAGGTCGCCCCCAGGAAGCGGTCGAGCTGCGGCGCGATCCGCTGTCCGTACACCCAGTCCACGTGCCCAGCCTCCAGCGCCGAGCGGTGAGGCAGCACGAAGTGGTACCAGAAGGCCAGGAAGGGATCACCCAGCCGGTAGCGCCGGTTGCGGGCGCGCTCGTCATTGTCCAGGGAGCGGCTCACGTCAATGAGTCGCAGCCCCTCGAGGCGGGTCATGTAGGGGGCGAGCTGCGAGCCCGACCCCAGTTCCGGCAGGCGGCTGACGATCTCGCCCCACTGGGTGCACCCGTCCGCCACCGCCCGCAGCACCGAGGCGTAGCGGGCGACGCTGGTGAGTTCGGACTGGAGCAGGTGGGTCGGTTCGTCGTGCAGGGGAGCGCCGCGTTCGAGGATCACTTCCTCAACGTTCTGTTGCAAGGTCCGTGTCGGGTCACACAGCGCCAGGTAGTAGGGCATCCCGCCGAAGACGCCGTAGGCCTTCAGCCGCTCGTCGAGGGGCCAGTCCCCGAAGCGCTCGCCCGCCTCGCGGTAGGACAGCGGGGCCAGGTCGATGTCGAGCGTCTGTCGCCCGTGCAGGGGGTTGCGCTCGGCGAGCAATTCGGCCATGAAGCTGATGCTCGACCCGCACAGCACCAGCTTGAGGGGCAGGCCCGTGGCCTGAATCCGGTCCCAGGCCCCCTGGATGAGCGAGGGGAGGGCGGGCTCGGCGTCGGCGAGGTACGGGAATTCGTCGAGCACGACCGTGAGGCCGGGCCGGGTGCGGGCCTGCTCGGCCAGATAGGCCAGCAGCGCCGGCCAGGTGCTGAGCCCGGCCAGCACGGGATCATCTCCAAGGGCGGTGACAACGGCCTGCCGGAAGAGGGCCAGGTTGTCGGCGGCGGTGAGGCGGCTGGCCTGGTAGTAGACCGAGGGCCGGTCCCGCAGACTGTGCAGCAGCAGGGTGGACTTGCCGACCCGTCTCCGCCCCCGCACGACAATCAATGAGGGACGGGGACGGCCATACTCCCGTTCGAGCAGGGTCAACTCCTGACGGCGTCCCAGAAACACGAGTCAGTATAACAAAAATTAGCCTAATCTCAATTAGGTACAAGGGGGCTGATCCCTTGAAGATATCCATGAGGCGCAACGGAAGGCTGGTCCTCAGGTCCTGTTCCGAGTGGCCCAAGGGCTTTGCCCCCGAGGAGTACCACGGCGGCGTGCGCCGTCTCCCGCTGCCCGTCGACGTCCATCCCGGGGCGCTGCTGGCCTGGGTGCGGGACCACCTTCCCCTGTTCGAACGCCTGCACGCCGGGCTCGAGCTTGTCCAGGACGGAACGAACGTGGTGGGCCAGCTGACGGAGGATGCCGGGCAGGCCGAGGCAACCCGTGCAGGTGCAGGGCGCCGACGAGGCAGGGGTAGGCATAGGGGAAGCGCAACTGCACTTTCAGGAGGTCCCCGGCCTCCGCGTTGACTTCGGCTGGGTCCCCACGTCCACCAAGCGGTACACCCCGCGCTGGGGCCGCTCGATCACCCCCTGCCGCAACAATCAGGTGAGGGTCACGCCCGGCACGCCTGCCCGCGCCGCGTCCCGTGAGGTCAGGTACCCGCCGTGGTGGGCGAACAGTTCGAGCACCGGTTCCGCCCCTTCACCTGCCATGTTCATAAGTGTAGGAAGTAAAGCTTGACCGTCCTACAGTTTTGAACATCCCCGCTGCTCTGCGCCCGACCCAGAGTTAAGGTGTGTTATCTATGGGGTCATGACACTCGACGTGTACCGGGGCTCAGCCCTCGACCGGGCCAAGGGCTGGGGTGACCTGCTGCCTGAAGAGAGGAGACGCCGGGCAGTCGAGGCGGCAAGGGACCGGGACGGGGAGGCCCTGTGGAGTCTGACCGAGGCGTACCTCACCCTGCACGGAGCGAGCGGGACGGCGACCAGCCCCCGGACCTTGAAGGCCTACCGCTGGGCGGTCGGGCGGTTCCTAGCGTATGTGGGGGAGCAGGCGGTGAACCTGCTGCGAATGACGACCGAGGATGGAGTTCGTTTTGTCCGGACGGTCGAGGCGGGGGGGCTGAGTCCGGCGAGTACCCGGGTGCAGCTCGCGGGGGTGCGGCTGTTCTATAAGGCGTTACGCTGGGCGGAGGCGAGTCAGGCTGCTCCGTTCTCCGACGTGCAGCCGGTTCGCGACAAGACGGCAGCGTGGGACAAGCGCTCCCCCTACAGCGAAGCGGAGGTGCGGGCGTTGTTGGACGCGGCCGAGCCCCGAATGCAGGCCCTGCTGCTGCTGTGCGCGCATGGCGGCCTTCGAATCAGCGAAGCCCTAGCTTTGCAGTGGGCGGACGTCAACCTCGCCGCACGCGAACTGATAGTGCGCTCGGGCAAGGGTGGGAAGCGACGCAAGGTCGTGTTCGGGGAGAGCCTCCGGGCAGCCCTGGCCTCCTTGCCTCGTGGGGAAGCCGTGATCGGGGGCAGCTACCCGGCGGCGGTGGAGCGGCTCCAGCGGTTGTGCGGTCGGGCGGGCGTCTCCTACCGGGGGCACCACGCCCTGCGGCACTATGCCGGGACGCGGCTGATGCGGGAGGGCGCGACCCTCGATGACGTGGCCCGGCACCTGGGCCACTCCGCGCTGGAGACGGCGCGCATCTACGCCAAGTGGAGTGAGGAGGGACTGAGGCGGCGGCTCTCCGGCTGGTGATCGCCGATATGAGTGTTTGGTTGCCTCTGGGCAAGAGCAGAGGCAACCAAGACCCAGGCCGCCCGAGTCGAGTGCCTCGTCTATGGGCGTGAGCGCTTATGGGGGCTACGACTCACGCCCAAAGCTTTGGCCTGGTTGATCTGGCGCGATCCGGAAAAGCTGAGCCCGGAGGAACACCAGGTTCTGTCCGCACTGACGGAGAAACTGCCTGCGTTGGCTTCGGTGGGTGAACTGACCCACCGCTTTGTGCATGCGGTACGCGAGAAATGCGTGCAGGACGTGGAAGCGTGGCTTTTGCAGGCCAAGGAGAATGAGAGCTGTGAAATGCAGGTCTTCGCGGCGAGCTTGGAGCGGGACAAGGTGGCCTGCTGGCCGTGATGAAGGAGGGTAAGGAGAGCCTACGGCGTCTTACGCAGACTGACGTGCCAGCGCCGTAGAGTTTGAGCAGGGGGACGTCATGCAAGACCCATACCTGGCGCTGATTAAAGAGCAGGGCGGAAGCTGGCAGGCTAGCTTTCCCGATCTGCCCGACCTGCACGTGGGGGCTGAGAGTGAGGACGCTCTGCGCGGGAAGCTGCCCGAGGCCTTACGCGACCACCTGCATGAGATGGCGGCGAATGACTTCCAGCCGCCTTCGCCCTCAGCACCTGAGCCGTCTGCCCCCGCGGTATTCATGTGGGTGTGCCCAGCTCTCGACGCTTTCCAGGAGAAACCTAGCGAGAAGCTGCTGGATTTCTCGAAGGCGGAATTCGACCGGGTGCTGGCGAATGCCAAGGTCGCCGAGGAGCGGGCACGACAGAATGGAGTCGTCGCCCTGGCGACCATCCCGATCCTGAGCTTCCTGAAAACCTCGAACATTCAAGACCTCGACCGGCTTCTGTTCGCCGCCTGCTTCATTCTGATCCTGGTGGTGGTGTACCTGACGGCGCTCGCCGTTCAGAACCAGAAGGTCCAGGGGATGGGATGGAGTGTCGCCGAGCTGGAAACGGAGATTGAGGCGGTATACAAAGGGTGTAAGACGTATCGGGATCTTCTGAGACTTCGCCGTTCGCGTTGTACTCCTGAGCTCAAAGCGCCAAGGTCGTGATGTTGCGCCCCCTTGTACATCTGCCCGCAGGCGAAAGGTCTTGACCCAGCCGACTTCTTCGGCCTGACAGTTGCCGCTCCAGGGACGCTTGGGTTCGCAAGCGGTAATGTGGACGTTGCCAGCGACGGAAAGCCCGGGCTACCCGTTCTGCCGCGTTATTCGTTCCCTGCCAGGACAGCTCGCTCAGGAAGGGCACCAGTTGTTCAAACTTCCCCGCCAGCCGTTTCACCAACCCACTCAGCACGGCATCTGCGTGGAAGCGCGGGTCTTTTGACCATTCCTCAAAGCGTGCTCGGCTCTCAGCGACGGTTGGGCGGCTGCCATCTTGACAGCGCCACAGGCCGTACCAGCCCTCAATCAGGGCCCGAACGGTTCGCATCGATTCTCCCAGCGGGGAATCCAACACCACAGCAAACCGAGTGCGCTGCTCATCCGTCCAGCGAGCCGCCTGGCCCAGCAGCCATCCCTTATGCCCCAACAAGCTGTTCCGCACCTGCCCCACTTGCTCCCAGGACGCCCACCCCTCCGGGGGTGGGCTCAGTATGACCGCCGGTTGAACCGCGCCCGGATCAACTTCAGGCGGTCGTGGTCCTGCCAACCACTTCTTGACGGTGTTGATGCCATGTCCGGTCATGCGCACGATGGCGCCTTGCGACAATCCGGCCTCGCGTAGCCGGAAGACGCGTTCTAGCCCCAAGCACCCGAGAACAGCCGTCAAGGCGTCACGATACGGAGAAGCCCCGGCTGTGCGTCAAGGCCGCACCACCCTCTTGCATCTGGTCTCGGCGTCCAAGCTCAGCTCAGTGCGTTCTCGAGGACGCGGCGATGGCGGCACAGCCAGGCGGCGGCACGCGCCCGCCAGGCCAGGCCCCACAGTAATTTCGGGGTGGCCGCCCCGCCTTCCGGCCCGATCCTCGCCTCGTCGGCCTCGTTCGCCGTGTCATGCACAACGAATTCGATCATCAGCTCCACGAACCCCCTCCGCTGCGCGGCGGAGAGGCCGTAGGCGTCCACCATCGCGCGCAACTGGCGGGCGCGCTCCCGAAGCGGAGGCAGCCCTTCGAGTTCCGCCACCAGATCGTCGTGCAGCTTGGCGTTCAGCCAGCACGCCTGCGCCAGTTCCACCCGGGGATCAACGGGACCGGCGCGCTCCCAGTCGATCAGGGCGACAGGACGACCCTGACGGGCCACGATGTTCCATGGGGCCACGTCGCCGTGCCCGATGACCCGCGCCCCTTCCCCCAGGGCGCGGCCGAACCAGGGAAACCAGACGGCGTCCCGCGGTGGATGGAAGCTGGCCGTGACGTCGTGGAGTTGACGCAGCAGGGTCCCGACCGCAGCGGCGCCCTCCAGGCTCCACGGGCCGGGATGCGTGAACTCGCCCTCGATATAGGTGAGGATTTCGCGCCCTTGCGCGTCGAAGCCCGTACCCACGACCCGGGGAGCGCCCTGGAAGCCGTTGTCCTGGAGGTGCCCGAGCAGGGCATGGACGCTGGCCGCCCAGGGCCCGGTTTCCTTGACGACGGTGTCGCCACAGCGATACACGGCGACGGGGTGGTAAACACTCGTCTCCCGCAGGGGGTGCAGCGCAGGACCCTGGGCGGTCTCGCTGGACCTCAAGCTGTCATCGCCAGAGGCGTTCACGGCTTCTACTCTACCCTTGGGCGCATAAAGGGCTATGACCTGGAGAGCTGAGGGCATCACTTGCCGGATGAGGTGCTGGCCCTGATGACGCCACTGCGGTGCAAGCACACCACCCCCTTTGGGCGCGACGACGTTGACCTCAGCCGCTTCCGCTCACCGCTTGAGCCTAACGGCTGTTTTCGGGTGCTTGGGGCTAGAACGCGGAACACCTCGTGAATGGCTGCTGCCTTGCGCTGCGCCAACGGTGAGTCCTGATCCTTGACACGGCCCCGCAACGACTGCCTCCCCTGTTTCTCGATGGTGGGTGTCGGCAGCGTATGACGCCAGGCCCGCAACAGTTCGGTCAGTCGCTCGTTCATGTTCTTCCCCACGTGGAACAAGCACAGTTGGTGAGTGACCTCGGGCCACACCTTCTTCACCACCGGCAGATAGAGGCGGCTTTCATCGGTCACAAGCTGGCGTGGGACGATGCCTGCTCCTTCCAGTTCCCGGAAAAACGCCTCCAGATGGGCAGGTTGGAGATCGCCAACCACGACCTGGGTTGCTAGGAAGGGATCGCTCCCGTGCGGGTCCACTGCCAGCAGCACCGCCTTATCTCGTTGGTACACCTCATCCACGCACAGCACGCCGCTGAAGGCAGTGGGGTCCGGCGCGGGTGGCGCTTCATGTAGAGGTATCCGGAACCAACGGCGTACGGTCGTCTGGGAGGGCTGCACATGAAAATCACGAGCCAGACGCGCAGGGACGCGACAAAAGGGCAGGCCATCCGTCTCGACGGTCTGAAGGGCTTTGTCGTACACGCGCTGCGTGTACGTCGCCCCTTTCCGAAGAAAGGGCGGCTGGACGCGAAAGTACCGACAACAGGGGGTGCAACGGTGCACACTCACCGTCACGTGAAGGACGACCGAATTTTCCAGATGGGCGTCAAGTGCTTTGCGGGTGACATCCCAGCGGCGACGGGCTTCCTGTCCGCACTGCGGACAGGGTGCGACGGGCACGCTGGCGTTTAAACAGGTAGGTGGAGGGGTCTGTGTCACGGCTCGCCAGAATGCAGGGTGACAACTAAGTACGTCTACCACACGTCCCAGACGTACTTCCTCTCTTCCTTGCAACGCGAACGGCGAAGTCTCGGATCTTCTCTATCAGATGCAGTCAACCTGGACAAGCAACACGCAGCAGATGCACGATATTCGGAATTACCGTTTCGGGCTGGTCAACCAACAGCAGATCATCCTGGCGGTCCTCGCAATTCTCATTTCAATCCTGGTGTTCCGCTCCCTGGGTTAGAGTGCTGGTAAGGGGGTCGCCGTAGTGCCGAAGAAGAAGAATGGGAACAACGAGAACGCGCAGAGAGAGCAGAAGAGGGGTAACGCCCCGAAGCCCCAGCCGAAGCCAGCCAAGCCCTCGCCGAAGCCGTCGAAGCCCAAGTAGCTGTCGACTGGGCGGTCATCGGTCCCGGTTGACCTTCTTCGCGGCCTTAGCGTAGTCCAAGTAGATCTGCGAGCTCGACACGTCACGGTGCCGCAGTGTGTCGCGCACGGCGAGTAGGTCCCCGCTCTCAGCGTAGGTCCGAGTGCCCGCGCTGTGACGCAGGCTGTGCACCTCGCGGCGCTGGTAGCGCACCCCTGCCTGATCACAGACCCGCCCGAGCGCCTTCTCCACACCCTGCCGGGTGCGGATAGGCAGCACGTGCGGCCCGTAGTGGGCGGACGTCTCTAGCCACCCGCCTAGCACCCGCACCGCCGTGCGCGAGAGCGCACATCCTGGCGCTTGCCGATCACCCCCAGATACGGTTTGCCCGCATCCAGGTGGATGTCCTTGCGGAGCAGCGTCGCCATCTCGCTGGCCCGTAGCCCGCAATGTGCGCCCAGCCACCACGATGACCGCCTCTTGTGGGCCCGCATGCAGCAGCGTGGCGACGTCCCCGCCCGAGTACGGCTTGCGCTTCTCCCGGCGCGGCACCGGGTCGTGGGCGACCTTCAGTTGGTGAAGGGGGCGGCCTCGGTCGCCCCAGCCCAGCGCAAGGCGGCGTACAGCGCCGGGCCCGCTGAGAGCCAGACCTGCACGCTGCTGGGGGCTAGGCCCTACGCCTCCAGGTGCCGGACTCACCGGAAGCCTGCCTGCGGCCCCGGCTGCCGTAGGTCACGAGGAACGCCTCCTGCAGCCCCCACAGACCCTCCACGTCCGAGTCCCGCGCGGCGCGGATGCCCTCCTTGCGCCGCGCGTCCGGGTTGAGGCGCGACAGCCGGTCGGCCCGGCCCCGGAGGGTCAGGTTGGCGGCCAGCAACTCGAGGCTCATTCGAGACACAGTACGGGAGGAATCGCGTGCCAGACATACCGGAAATGGCGGGGAACAGAACAGCTCCCGCTGGCGGTCTACGCCTAAATGAACGCTCTGCGTTGGAACAGGGTTACCGGGTCGCTGGCGTGACACCGACATTCCCGTCTCCTCAATTCTTCCTCCGTGTTGGCTTCAGCGAGCCTAAGCTAGAGGGCTCAGTACCTGACAACTTGAGGTAGGTAGCGTCCTGACGGCCGTTTTCGACCCCTCGGAGGGGCAAGGCCGCGTGGGACGTTCAGGCAGAGCAAAGAGCGGCATGTTGGGGTCGCCATGACACCGACTGCCGCTCCCCCTGACGTTACCGCCCTGGCTGAACTGCTGAAAACGCACCTGCCCCACCTGCGCCGCGACACGTTGCAACGTGTCGCCGATGTGATCGCTGGGCTGGTGCAAGCTCAGTCCACCCGGCATCGCCGGGTGGCCCTGCATCTCCCCGGCGCTGCTTCGTCTGAAGCCAAGACACGCCGGGTGGCGCGCTGCCTGCACGATCCCCAACTCCAGGGCGAAGATGTGTTGCGGGTCATCCTCCCGCTCCTTCCCCCCCGGAAAGCTGCTCTTCGCCCTGGACCGCACCAACTGGCAGCACGGTCAGGCTGAACTCAACCTGCTGGTGTTGGGCGTGGTGCTCAGCGGTGTGACGCTCCCGCTCGTCTGGGTCGCGTTGCCGCACGGCGGCAACAGCGACAGTACCGCCCGGATGCGCCTGGTGGCCCGTCTGCTCCAGGACCTTCCCGCCCGTCGGTGGAAAGCCCTGGTCGCGGATCGGGAGTTCGTCGGGCAAGCCTGGTTCACCTTTCTCCGGGAACGGCGGATTCCCCGCTGTATTCGGCTGCGGGAGAACACGCGGCTGGATGACGAGTTTGTGCGGGACGCGTTCCAGCTTCTGGAATGCGGTCAGGTGCGCGCCTTGTTCGAGCGGGCCTGGGTGTACGGGAGCCGGATGCAAGTGGTGGCGACGCTCTCCCCAGAGGGCGAGCGCGTCATCGTCGCTTCTGACCTGAGCATCCCTGCAACGCTGGCAGTTTATCGGCAGCGGTGGACGATCGAATGCACCTTCAGTGCCCTGAAATCCCGAGGGCTGGGGTTGGAGGAGACGCACATGGTGAAAGCCGCTCGCATCGAGCGGCTCTTCGGACTGCTCACCCTGGCGTTGGTCTGGATGGTCCGGGTGGGCACTTGGCGGTCGGAGACACGACCGATTCCCGTGAAGAAGCATGGACGCAAGGCTGTGGGGGTGGCTCAGTACGGTTGGGAACTCTTGGCCGACGCCCTACGGTGGTCAGCCAGCGGGGTGCAGTGTCAATGTCGGCTTCGTCGTGAGCAGTTTCGGCGGAATAGGTGTGACCACCCCCCTGACGTTTACGGCCGCTGCACCTCCTGACTGACCTCACTGTTCCCCAGCAGTGCGCTGGGGAACAGCCCGGACTTTTTCTTCTCCCGTAGGCGATACGACTCGCCCTTGATGTTCAGCACATGGCTGTGGTGCAACAGTCGGTCCAGGATCGCGCTCGCCACCACCGGGTCCCCCAGGACCTCGCCCCAGTCGGCGAAGCCCTTGTTCGCCGTCAGGATCACGCTGCCCCGCTCGTACCGCGCCGCAATCAACCCGAACAGGGCGTTGGCGGCCAAGCGGTCATACGGCCAGACCCCGAACTCGTCGATGACCAGCAGCTTGGGCTTGGCGTAGTACCGCAGGCGGTGTTCCAGTCGATTCAGGGCCTGCGCTTTGCGCAGGTCCTCCATGAGCTGCCCTGCGGGCACAAACAGCACCGTCTCCCCATGCGTGATGGCGGCCAGGCCCAGTCCCACGGCCAAGTGCGTCTTCCCGACGCCGGGCGGGCCCAGCAGGATGACGTTCTGCCCGTCGGCGGCGAAGGACAGCGTGCTCAGCTCCTTGACCAGGCGCTTGTCGACACTCGGCTGGAAGGCGAAGTCGAACTGCTCCAGGGACCGCAAAAAAGGCAGGCGGGCCTGTTTCAACCGTCTGGCACGGCCTTCCTCGTCCCGAGCCGTGACCTCGATGCGCAACAGGTCGGCCAGGAAGTCCGCGTACGGCAGCTCCTTTTTGGCCGCCGCGTCCAGGCGGCTCTCCAGCAGGCTTGCCGCATGCGGCAAGCCCAGGGCCTCCAAGGCCGTGCGGCATCGTTCGACGGCGATCATGCCTCACCGTCCCGGAACACGGTCGCCAGCACCTCGTCCAGGGTCGCCGTCTCCCCGACGGCGACCAACGCCTCGTACTCGGCCAGCGACCGCTGCTCGACCTGCATCTCGGACAGACCCTCGGTCTGGGTGGCGAGCAAGGCCCGACGGCGCCGGGAGTCGTCTCCAGGGGTGGGCAGCCCGTCGTACTGCGCTTCCGCCAGGAAGCGCGCCCCCCGTTGGGCTGACCGGGGATGCACTGCGATGCGCGTCCCCCCACTGAAGAGCTGTACCTCCAGGTGGTCGGCCTGCACCTCGACCGTCTGCCCGGCGTAGCGCCACGGGACGCCGTAGAAGTTGCCGCCGTACGACACGAACCCGTCCCAGGCCACCTTGCGCACCTCCCGCACGAACACCGACAAAGATTCCCGTGAAGGGAGTGGGGTCAGAGATCGGCGTTCCTGGGCGAGCCGTTCCACGGGCTTCTCGCGGGTGGTGCCGTGGGTGCGGACGTTCGCCACGTGGTCAAGCCAGTGCCTGGCTTGACGGTTGAGATCGGCGTCGTCCACGAACCGCGCCCCTAGCCAGAAGTTCTTCTCGACGTACCCGACCCCACTCTCTACCTTCCCCTTGGTGCGGGGCCGGTAGGGGCGGCACAACCGGATGGAAAAGCCCAACCGCAGCGAGAAGTCCAGGAACTGCGCGTTCCAAACGGGTTCACCGTTCTGATCACGTTCCAGCACGACCTGCTTGGTGTTGTCGTACAGGATGGTCTGGGTGAGTCCGCCGAAATAGGCGAACGCGTTGAGATGACAGCGGATGAAGCTGGCGGTGTCGGCCTTGCGGATGAACTCGACGTACAGCGCGCGGGACCAGCCCAGCACCATCACGAAGGCCCAGATGGACCGGGTCTGCCCTTCGAGGTTCAGGTAGCTGTAGCGCCCGAAGTCCACCTGCGCCTGCACCGCAGGCGCGGTCTCGAAGCGGGGCGTCACCCGGGTGGCGGACACCCGTGTCCGCCGAAATGGGCGGAGAAAGTCTTTGACCACCGTGTACTGCCCGGTGTAGCCCTGGGCTTGCACCTCGCGCAAGAGGACGACCGCACTCAGGACGCCCTGCCCGATGCGCTCCTTGAGGTAGGGGACGTAGGGGTCGAGCTTGCTTCCCCGTTGGGGGCGAGGTTTGGGCTGGGGGAGGCCAGGGGCTCGCAGGTACTTCTTGACGGTGTTGCGGCTGAGGTCGAGGGTGCGGGCGATGCCGCTGATGGTCTGTCCTGTGGCCTTGAGTTCGATGATTTGTCGCACCTGGGCGCCTCCGAGCATCCTGACCTCCGATTCACCGCGAATCGTAGGCCGGGGGGGGCTGCTACCTCGAAGTGGTCAAATCTGTTCCGCCCCTCCTGGTCATGTTGAAACCGCCACCGTCAGCAGACGTACCTGAATCTCCTGACCATTCCTTTTCCCGTGCCAGGAGCCGCCGGAACCTGAGTTGTCAGGTACTGAGGCTAGAGGGATATGACCCAGAGCTACCTGCCGGACGACTTGGAAGAGTTGTTGACGCGAGCCATCGACCAGGGCGTCGAGGGCCTGGAGTGAACCCAATCGGGCGGACCGCGGGGCAAGTCACGTCTGGGCGGCAGTGTAGCAGGCAGCGAACTCGACGGGTGGGACGTATCCCAAGCTGGAGTGCAGTCGGCGGCGGTTGTAGAGGTCCGCAGATAGCGTCTCGGTGCAGGGTCGTCAAGGGCTGGGGAGTTGGGGTCGGCAGTAGGCTTCCTGATACGGCTGACCCGACTTCACGACCGCCAGACCTGTCCGCAACAACTTGCGTCCGAGGGCGATCAGGGCGACCTTGGGCGGTTTTCCCCCTGCTCGCAGGTGGCGGTAGAACTCGCCCATGCGACCCTTCGTGTGCTTGGCGCCCGAAGCCGCCAGGTACGCGGTGCGGCGTAGATGGGCGTTCCCAACCTTCGAGATTCGACCACGCCCCTGAACGCTGCTGCCAGACTCGAAGGGAGCCGGTGCAATTCCCGCGTAGGCGGCAATCTGCGTCCCCGTCTCGATCAGGGCAAAGCCATCGGTCTCGGCCAGGACGCTGGCCGCGGTCAAGAAGCCGTAGCCGGGAATGGTCATCAACAGGGAGAGGGGTTCGCAAAGAACAGGCTGGGACTCGACCAGCTCGTGCATCGCCGTTTCCAGGGCCTCGACCTGGGTTTTCAGGAACGCCACGCGTTCCTGGATCAGGCCAACCAGCGTGGTGCTCGCTGTTGCTCGGTGGTTCATCGCATGAAGCCGATTCTGCTCGGCGTTCAACGTCACCAGCAGTGCGGACCGTTCACGGACCAACAGCTTGAGTTCCTGAAGAACGGGACTGGGTGGCGTCCACGCCTTTGGCTGCATCTTCAACCCGTACTGGGCGATAATTTCCGCGTCCATCGCGTCCGTTTTCCCACGGCGCAACGTGGAGCGGGCGAAATATTTGATCCGCGCTGGGTTCTCGACGCTGACGGTGCAGCCCTGTTCATGAAGGTGCTGCGCGCAGCTCTCCCAGTACACCCCCGTCGCTTCCATCACCACGTGTAGCTCGTCTGGGGAAACATGGTGCTTCCCCGCCCAGCGCAGGAGTTGGTCGAAGCCCGCGGCGGTGTTGGGCACCGCCACGAGCGAATGGTGAGCCCCACCGATCAGGAGCAAGTGAGCGAAAACAGTGTCCTTGCCGATGTCCAGGCCGAGTACGTGCATCACAAACCTCCCAAGAGGTAGGGTGAAGTCGTCAGGTCGAGCTCGCTCGGAACTGGTTCTTACGGTGCAGGCTTCTGTGCCTTGGATAGCGTTCAGTCTTCGAGCAGAGCGCCCGAACCGGCCAGATCTGCGGAACGGCCTTCAGTGGCCTAAAAAAAAATCTGGCTTGCTGGTTCGGGCTGGCCTGACTTCCCATTCTGATCAGGAAGGGCGTCCCGGCCTAAGACGTAAATAAAAACATCGATGTGGCGCCGGGCATCGTCCAGATCGGCGTACTCTTGCAGGTCAACCTCCTCGGTCTTCAGGGTCTTGTAGAAGCTCTCCATCTTCGCGTTGTCGTAGGGAGTTCCT